>JAYFPV010000151.1:0-9344 GCA_034927465.1 Lawsonibacter sp. | reverse complement strand
GGTTTCAACGTTAACAGTTTGCCGGTCCATTTTTGCCCAGACAACGGAATGACAAAGGCGTCTGGTTGCATCCAGCGGCACCGACCTGAACGGAGGCACCGCTTTTTCCTTATGTGCAAGAAAGGCCAATGCTTGTTCCACGCCGTTCCTTCTTTGGCGTTTGGCGGCTGTTCTTATCCTGTTCCGGTCTTCTTCAGCGCAGCGGCATAACTGCGCAATTCCTTCCGCCATTCCCGCCAGTCGGGCATCAGAGCGTCCATGCGCCCGTAAAAGCCCGGCCCGTGGTCGTGGTGGAGAAAATGAACCAGCTCGTGCAGGGCCACATAGTCCCGCAGATGCTCCGGGCACCGGGCCAGGGCTGTGTTCAGGGTGATATAGCCTTGTTTCCAGTGGCAGTTTCCCCATTGGCTTTTCATTGTCCGGATTTTCATCTCCGGCATTGGCACACCCAGCGCGGCTGTCAGTGGATAAACCCGTTCCAGCGCCTCTTGTAATAAAATGCGACAATTGGCCCGGGATGGTTCTGGAAGCAACTCCCTTGTCTGTGCCCGCTGCCGTTCCATCGTACTGGAGATCCAGCCGCATTTCTCCCGCACCATCTGATCCGCCCGACCGTCCGAACAGCCGTATGGTACGGAGAGGGTTACTCTGCCTGCAGCCCCCACCCGAAGATTGAGATTCTTCACCCGTTTTTTTATCAGCACATACTGAATGGTCCCCGCGGGGGTATCGATCATTCGAAGTTGTTCCATCTGATGGATTCTCTTTTCTCCCGTGTTTTTTCTTATTATATCTGCTTTTCTGGGATGAAGCAATTCTTTTCCGTGGACAGGCAAACTTGAGTGAGACGCTTCATATGCTTCAAAGCGGGGGTTTTTGCCTCCATTCATTCTGGTGTCGTTGAGGTGATTCTTCCATGGGCCGGCTGATGAGTAAACAAAAGTATCGGGATCTGCTGCTGGGACTGGGGCTGCTGTTTGCCGCCGCGGCCTTAGTGGTATGGCCTAGGCAGGCTATGGAAGCCATGCGGGACGGATTGACCCTATGCGGAAATGTAATTATCCCTTCCCTATTTCCCTTTTTTGTGCTCTCCTCCATGGTGGTGGATCTTGGTATGTCCCGTTACTTGGGAAAATTGCTGGAACCGATTATGGCTCCCTTGTTTCGGGTCAACGGCTCCTGTGCCACCGCGCTGGCCCTGGGTTTTGTTGGCGGATATCCCGTGGGAGCCCGCACCGCCATCAGTCTGTATCAAAGCGGACAGTGTTCCCGCACCGAGGCGGAGCGAATGCTGGCCTTCTGCAACAACTGCGGACCGGCTTTTATTCTGGGTGTGGTGGGAGCTGGAGTGTTCAGCAGCGGAGCGATCGGACTTCTCTTGTATCTGGCACACATCTCAGCCTCTCTTTTGATCGGGCTGCTATTCAGCTTTTACAGGCCTGGAGAGGGCCCCAGAAGCCAGGGGAAAACTGGCCCGCAGTTTCAAACAACCAGCCTTCCCTTGGCGTTCACTCGGTCGGTCACGGGGGCGCTCCAGTCCACCATCAACATCTGCGCATTTATTTTGTTCTTTACGGTTGCCATCCGTATCTTAACCATCTCGGGATTTTTATCCATGCTCGCCTCCCTTCTATCCTGCCTGCTGGCCCCTCTCGGCTTATCGCAGATCTGGGCGGAACGGCTGCTCGCCGGTATCCTGGAGGTATCCTCCGGAGTGGCCTCTCTGCGCGACGGGGCACTGTCCGGGCGGCTGTCCATGGCCGCTTTTATGCTGGGGTGGGCGGGTGTGTCCGTTCATTGCCAGGTCATGGCCTTTCTGGGCGACAGCGGTCTGTCCCTGCGCACGTATGTGGCCGGAAAGCTTCTCCATGGCGGTCTGTCTGCTCTGATTGTTGGACTCCTGATTCGTGTGTTTCCCATTCAAAGCCCGGTGTCCTTCTATCTGGCGGAGCAGACCGAGGCAATAGCTAGCCTGGATTTTCACAGGGCTTTGACCCTCTCCGCCGTCACTGCCTGGGGGGTATGGCTGGTTTTTCTGGCTCTTGCAGCCTATATGGTGAAAAAAAGCAGTAGAAAACGCGGGCATTATGCGCTATAATAATAGCCGTTGAAACAACCGTTTGGCGATTGACGCGTACAGCCGTTGCCGCACAATTTCAAAAGATTCTCTTTCTTCCTGTTTTATTCGATTCAGTCATTGCTGCAATACGTGCGCACAAATTTTTGCGTTGAGTTTCCTCCCGTTCAACCCTTGCGAATTTGTTCCGTACACAGTATAATCAGTAGTAGGGTGCCGAACAGGCACATACGCGGATTGGAGTATCGCCATGAATCTCTTCCAGAAAAAGATTGAGCCCCATTGTATTTACTGCGCCAACGGCCGCGCTCTTGGCCAGGATCAGGTAGTATGCCCCAAAAAGGGGGTCATGGCCGCCGCATCCCACTGCCGCTCCTTCCAATACGACCCGCTGAAGCGGGTCCCGCCCCGCCCTACCAAGCTGGCTGGTATCGGTTTGGGCGACGGGGAATTCAAATTATAAACAAAAAACCTCGAAGCAATCTACTGGCTTCGAGGTTTTTTCTTATGTTTTTTTGGATGCGGTTATAGTGAAATACCCGCTTTATTCGCTCACTGAACCGCCACAAAACGACCGCGATATCTGTTCAGGTTTTGCCTGTAAAAATCAACAACAAAAGAAGTGCATTCAGAAAAATAATGACCGATGCAATTATGATACCTAACGTCTGTACCCAGTTCCTATTTGCAAAAGTCCCCATTAGGTCCTTTTTTCTGGATATGAACAGCATCTGGATGATCGGTACTGGAAGAATAAAGCTCAAAGCAACCTGGCTTATGACAAGCGCGTCCATTGGATTTATTCCAAACCCTATGATCATGAGTGCCGGTAACATGGTGATCAGTCTTCTAATGTTTACAGGGATACTAATATGAACAAAGCCCTTCATTATTGTTTGCCCTGCCATTGTCCCCACGGCGGAAGAAGATAAACCGGATGCAAGCAAGGCAATTCCAAAAACGCCGCTTGATAACGATCCCAACAAAGGCTCCAATGATTTATGCGCCTGCTCCATGGAATCAACAATCATGCCATTTTTATAAAATACCGCTGCGGATACCACTACCATTGCCGCATTCACTAAAAACGCGATGTTCATTGCAATTATAATATCTATTTTTTCCATTTTTAGATGATGTCTTTTTCCATCATCAGAAGTATCATTGCATCTGCTTTGAACGAGTTGCGAATGTAAATAAATAACGTGAGGCATGACAGTAGCACCAAGCATACCAACGGCGATTAAAACTGCATCACCGTTTGGTAATGTTGGGATTAATGTATGTACCCCAACTTGAGACCAATTTGGTTTTGCAAGAAATATTTCCACTAAATAAGCTCCGCTAATTACTGCGATGAGCAAAGTAATTATTATTTCGATATATTTTTGCCCATATTTTTCTAAATAGCATATGGCAAATGTCAGCAGTCCAGTAAATAGGCCTGCATAAATCATTGGAATATGAAACAACAGATAAAGTCCAAGCGTACCACCCAAAAATTCTGCAAGATCAGTTGCCATTGCACCAATTTCTGCAACTATCCAAAAAATCCAGTTTAATGGCTTTGAAAATACTTTTGCACACAGTTCAGGGAGGTTATGCCCGGTCGCAATCCCAAGTTTAGCTGACATTGTCTGTAAAAAAATTGCCATAAGGTTACTCCACAAAATAACCCAAATCAGTGCGTAGTTAAATCTGGAACCCCCGCTTATATTTGTTGCAAAATTTCCAGGATCAATGTATGCGACACTTACGACAAAAGCTGGACCAAGGTACTGAATTAATTTGAGTCCTTCATTTGCATACTTCAAGTTATGTGGCATTGACAGCTTATTCATGCATGTTGGTGTTACACTTACACCCAACAATGAATGATCAATTTGCATACTGGTTTTCCCTTCATAATTTGGTAGTCAAGACTAAAAGTCTTTCATAATTAATTTATGAAGTCCCAACTAAAAAAGTTACTCAAAGGTATGATCATTCGGTCGTGAGAATACACTTAATTAAGATTAGGCAGGTGATTGAATGAAAAGCAACGACTTTTATACGTTTGGTGAATATATGAAAAAAGATGAACATTTTTTGACTGCATCTATGCAGGATTATGTTGAAATGATATACCGACTTTCATCGGAAAATGGATTTACTCGAATCCATGATTTGGCACAGGCACTTAACATACAGCCACCCTCTGCGACCAAGATGGTTCAGAGGCTTTCTGAGTTGGGATATCTAAAATATGAAAAATATGGTTATCTTATGCTGGGAGAAAAAGGAATAGAGATTGGCTCCTGGCTAATTAAGCGCCACTTAATTGTTGAACATTTAATGCGAATTCTAGGGGTTGATGACGCCATCGTACTTCAAGAAACAGAAAAAATTGAACATACGCTAAGCAATGAAACCACACTCTGTATTGAGCGCTTTGTAGAGTTTTGCAGGAACAACCCAGACATTAAAAACAGATATGATGCTTATCGCAATCAAACAAACGAGTAGGGTTCGTCGCCGCTAACAGACCCCGAAGCGCGGCGGATGCACTCGAAGGACGGTTTTCACTGCTGCTACAACATACAAACAGCGGTGGACGGCGGGAGTCACTTGATCGCGGAATACAAGGTTACCAATCATAATGCCGACCATGGACTGCTTAAAGAGGTGGCGGAGAACGCTAAGGAAGTGCTGGAAACCGAGACAATTGAAACAGTGGCGGACAAAGGGTACGAGAACCGGGCGGATATTCTGGCCTGCGCGATGAACGGGATCGTCCCGAATGTGGCGATGAAGTATGACAAAGATATACAAAATCGAGTTTCTTGCCTATAATCTGAAGCGGGCCATCCATATGGTAGAAGCAAAGGCGCTGGTGGCCGCGATACAGGGGTAAGATACCCCGATTTCCCCTGCAAGTGGGAGCGGCAATGCGGAAATCGATATCTTTTCATTTCCGGGTCGAGAATAAGCGTATCCGAACTCAAATGATTTTTAGACCGGACTCAAAAAATCGAGCGGCCTGGGAATGAATCCCGACCGCTCAATTTTTTCCAGATCACGTTGCAGGGCTTTTATTTCCCCAGCAGGTTATACAGCACCTGCGCCATTTCCGCACGGGTAGTGGTGGCACGCGGGTTGAGTGCGCCGTCATTGCCCGTAACTGTTCCGGCCTTGACAAGCGCCGTCATGGCGTCGGTTGCCCAGGAAGCGATATTGCCTGCGTCGGAGAAGTCAGAGATGCTTTTACCAGAATTGCCTGCCGGCAGCTTATCAAGCGCCTTGAGCGCGTTGTACAGGAGCGTGAACATTTCCTGGCGGGTGATTGCCTGATCAGGCGCGAACAAATTGTCCCCCACGCCGCTTGTAATTCCAAGCTCGAAGCGTCGGTAGACCGCCTCTTCAAAGTATATAAAAAGCTCGCGTTTGACCGCGTTTAGAATATCTACGCTGTAGGAAACACCGTCATTAAGCTTGCGGCAGAGGATATCCATGGCGATGGGGTAGCCTTTCAGATCCCGCTGAATCGCGCTCATTTCATCGGGGGTGACCGTGATGCCGCGCGATTCCAGCATCCGCTGCGCAGTCGGGCGGTCGAATAACAGGGCTTGTGTTTCTACAGTGAGCAGAATTCCCGCAAACTGGAAGGGCATCAACCAACCGGGGACGGGCCCTCTGCCAAGCAGGACAAAGCGCAGGTCCGTCTGGGTACGAATCAGATTGCAGAGTGCCTCCCGCCGCGCTGGTTCCAACAGATATTGCAAATCGTCCACCAGTACCGCGTCGCAGTCTACCGGAATATTTTCCGGCAGAAACTTCGCAGCCGCTGCGTTTAGCGTACAGACGGTATGCCCGGAAAGTAATGCCGTCGCCGTTGTGGTTTTACCGCAGCCGCAGGGCGCGGAAAACAAAATAACCCGGCAGTGTTCCCAAGCGGTCAGAATAATTTTCTCCAACGAGGGTTTTATGATGGCAGGAGTAAGGGTGCTCATGAGCCGCCTCCTTCGTTAAATCAGAATATTTTGGTGAAAGTTGTGAATTATTTTCCAGCATGTTCGTCCAGTGTAGCAGATAAATTGCGTTTTGTAATCCATCCAAAGTATGATTGGCAGGGTTGAAACCGGCTTTTTTCGGGCAACAATCAAAAGCCAAAGGAATACATCGGACAATTCCAAAAACTGCTGTGGGAAATTCTTCTTTCATGTTCTGTAAGAATTAAGCGATTGATATGATTGTCTGCCATTATATCGAGCCAACCAAACGCGAGTGCTCCTTTCATCTGAGAAGAATTATAGGGCACGCTCTTTTCAACCAACAGACGTAGCTTTTCCCTGCATCCTTCCACCTTCATTCCCAAGGTATAGAACTTGTATGCTTGTTTGATCAAGGATGCTTGCGAACGATGTTTTCCTCCAGTGTCTGCTTGTCGGCATAGATAACCTTTCGATGCGCCTTTTCCTCCATGGTGTAGGGATCGCCGAAGCTGATGGCCCAATCAAAGAATAGCCGCAGCCGGGTCTTCATGGGATGTGTCCCTGTTTTCATGACTACAAAGTTTCCTTTGGGTAGCGATTTCAATGTCAATTTATATTCTGCGTCGAATGTATCGTTGACACGCTGATAAATTTCGAGAAGCTGAGCGTCGGTGAAAATGCGCTGTTTTTCAACGAGACCGGCTCGGACAGCAAAATCTTGTTTGGCCTCGTTGTAGCCGTCGATGTAATAGTGGCCCTGTCCCACGCCGGTGCCATCATAATCACGCTGCCATGTAACAAATTTATATCCGTAGCCTTTTTCGGTTTCCCATCCGGCGAGGACGATGCCGTTAAACTCTGCAAGCAGACGGAAGTCTTCATCCAAAGCCCTCGCCTTGAGAAGCGGTGCCTTTTCTATTGCCGTCATATATTCTCTGACCATTTCGGCGACGGGCGCTGTCTTGTGGTAGCGCGCATCCGCCTCCGGCATCCGAAGCTCGCCGGGAGCTACAAACATTTGGCTTGTCGCACCCACATGGCAAGCGGGCTGTCCATCAAGCAGGATCGTGAGATTGTCCTCGCGCTGGAGAGCTAATTGGATGCCTTCCTAATTGAGGATTCTAGCAAGTTCGTGAAAATACTTTCTGTCCATAAAGCTGACCTCCTTTAAAAATAAAAAAAGCCGAGGTCTTATTTCTAAAACCTCGGCTCAAAAGTGGACAATATATTAATATGAATATGCGATGTGCATGGCGTCTTCAGACGAGATATCCGGTTTTTGTCTGTGTATTTTCTGATGAATAGGGATTTGTGTGAGTTCGAATACACAGACAGGTCAAAATCGCCGAAAGATATCACCAAAAACGCAATTATTTTTGATGTGCAAAAGCGGACAAAAAAAGTCCCAAAAAGCTTGATGTCCTGCGGTTTTATCCGCAGGACATCTTTTTTGGGAATAAATTATGGCGCAGAAGGAGGGATTCGAACCCTCGCACTGTTTTACCCGTCTACTCCCTTAGCAGGGGAGCCCCTTATAGCCACTTGGGTACTTCTGCATGGCTGCAAGTTTTGGTCAGTAATTTATTCCGTTCAGATAAAAAAGTGGCGGAGAGAGTGGGATTCGAACCCACGGCTCTTGCGAGTCACCGGTTTTCAAGACCGGCTCCTTAAACCACTCGGACATCTCTCCTCATTTTTTAATCAGAGGCGAGAGTTATCTTAACACGTTTCTGATTGTTTGTCAATAGGAAGCAGACACTATATACTAAGTACTGTGCTTTCTTTTCCTTGGCTGCGTTCTAATATCCACTGCGTGCTGTTTTTCTCTTTGCATCATTGCATCATTCGGCGTTCTACCGCTGCGCAAAGTGTTTTTTCTCCGCTGGCAGCAGCTCAGCCTTCCCCACCATTTATGGGGGAAAGGGCATTCTGTCCATCGAGCTGCGGATGCCGCTGGCCGCCCTGCGCGATTTTCACAGTCCATTTGTATTCTTTTATCAAACCCACATTGGCTTGGACTGCTGCGGCGAAAAAATGGGCTACAGTTTACAGGAGGAAAAAAGCGGCAAATTGACGCCGAACGCTGGGGTTCTGGCTGTGGTGGGGGATGCTCTGGTGCTGACTCTGAACATCAAAAACCCGATTACCTTTGATTCCGATGTGCTTGGCCTGGTGCGGGCCACGGCAAATCCCTGCGGAATGACGGTGACGCTCACCCAAGAAAATCCCCCATCTATATGGATCAAAACGGCCCGATCATCACCGCCCTTCTGATGGTATATCAGGAGGGCACCGGCAATCTGAATCATCTGCCCACCGTTATCGGGTGCGGCACCTATGCCGGGGCCATGGCCCCGGCTTCCAGCTTCCCAACAACATGGCATGGACAAGCTACGCTCTTTGCCCTTTTACCGGTTCGTAACGTTCTTCAGCGGATTCCGAGAAACTTTTCCAAAATCCACAGAAAATAAGTGTAAATTTTATCGTTTCGGGGAGAATCGCTGTAATTTTATAAAGTCTATCGTTTTCTTTACCTTTCCGGCAAAATGTGATAGAATAAGTTGATCCATTTCAAATATGAGGAGGTGACGCCTTGGTCACCCTGTTTTCCCCCGTCCGCGAGTTTTTCCGGAAGGGTGATTTGATCCTGCTTACGCTCTGCCTCATTGCCAGCGGGTTTGGTTTAGTACTCATTTACTCGGCCACCCAATACACCGGAAAAAGCCGAGTTGTTATTATCCAATTTGCAGCCATTTTGTTGGGTGTTCTGGTCTATATGCTGCTCACTTTTGTAGATTTTCAGCTTTTTACGGAAAAAAACTGGAAGGTTTTGTTGGCCTTTAACGTCATTTTCATGTTCCTACTCCTTACTCCGCTGGGCGAAGACTACAACTCCGGCAATTTAAACTGGCTGGTCGTCTCCCGCATCATCCCTGGCTTTCCCATGGACATTCAGCCAAACGAGATTATAAAAATCCCCTTCACCCTTCTTCTGGCCCTTCAAATTACCAAGATTGAGGAGGATGGACATGATATCAGTTCCATCCCATCCGTCTTTCAAATCGCCGGACACACGGTATTCATGCTTGGGCTGATTGCCGTTATTTGCGGCGATATGGGAATGTGCGTCATTTATTCCATGATTTTTGTTGCTCTGGCCTGGGTCTCGGGGGTAAAGCTGCGGTGGTTTGTGCTGGCCGGCAGCGTCCTTGTGCTCGCATTTGCCACACTTTGGTTGTTTGTCCTGCCCGAGACCCACTGGTGGAATGATTACCGCATCATGCGCGAATCGGATA
>JAYFPV010000028.1:0-13647 GCA_034927465.1 Lawsonibacter sp. | reverse complement strand
TCGCCCACAATGGTGGAGGAACCTTTCTTCTGCGGATTGAAGACACCGATCAGGGCCGGCTGGTAGAGGGGGCGACCGATGTCATCTACCGTACCTTGGCCGAGTGCGGGCTGAATCACGACGAGGGCCCCGACATTGGCGGTCCGGTGGCCCCCTATATTCAGTCGGAGCGGCGGGATACCTATGGCAAATACGCGGAACTTCTGATTGAAAAGGGACACGCCTATCGCTGCTTCTGCACCAAGGAGCGGCTTGAGCACTTGAGAGAGAAGGACCCCACCGGGGGCTATGATGGCCACTGCGCCCACCTGGGCCAGGTGGAAATCGACGAGAAGCTGGCGGCTGGTATCCCATATGTGGTCCGTCAGCGCATTCCAAAAGAAGGAACGACCACCTTCCATGACGCAATTTTTGGGGATATCACTGTGGAGAACGCCACGCTGGACGACCAGGTGCTCATCAAAGCCGACGGTCTGCCCACCTATAACTTTGCCAATGTGGTGGATGACCATCTGATGGGGATTACCCACGTGGTTCGGGGCAGTGAGTATCTGTCCTCCGCGCCCAAGTACAACCTGCTTTATGAGAATTTTGGCTGGGAAGTGCCTACCTATGTCCACTGTTCACCCGTGATGCGGGACGCCCAGAATAAGATGTCCAAGCGCCATGGGGACCCGTCCTACGAGGACCTGAAGGCCCAAGGCTTCCTCACACCGGCGATTTTGAACTATGTGGCTTTGCTGGGTTGGTCGCCCAGAGGGGAGCTGGCCGAGCAGGAGGTGTTCTCACTGGAAGAACTGGCCAGCGCCTTCGACCTGTCCGGCATGTCCAAGTCCCCCGCCATTTTTGATTTGGAGAAGCTGACCCACTTCAATGCGCTGTACCTTCGGGCCATGGTGCCGGAGGAGTTTGCGAAGGTGGCAGAACCCTATATTGGCTCGGTTGTAAAGAATAAAAGCCTGTCGATTCCTGACATTGCTGGATTGCTGCAGGCTCGGTGTGAGCGGCTGACCGACATCCCGGAAAAGGTGGATTTCTTTCAGGTGCTGCCCGAGTATGAGGTGGATCTGTTTACCAATAAGAAGTCGAAGACCGACGCTGAGATTTCTAGAAATATGCTGGAAACCGCGCTTCCCATGCTGGATGGGCTGGCCGACTGGACCAAGGAGGCGATCCACGACGGTTTGATGGCGTTAGCCGAGCGGCTGGAGGTAAAAAATGCCACTCTCATGTGGCCGGTGCGGATTGCCGCCGCCGGCAAGGCGGTGACCCCAGGCGGCGCAGTGGAGATCTGCCACATCCTTGGGAAGAATGAGACCATCCGACGTCTGAAACTGGGCCTGGACAAACTCAAGGGCTGACGTCTTTTAAGCGCGGCAAAAATGAGACAGCCGGAGGGGCTTGCTTCCCTGTGTACAGTGGGGCAGGCCCTTCTTTTGATGAGAAATGTTCCGGTACTGGGGATTGGCCAACCAGTGTGCACCGAGGCAGGCAACGAAAGAATAATTGTCTATTTAAACAAAAATTTATCTAGCGGCTTGACAATTACAGTGGAAATAGGATATAATTTCTTTGAAATTGAATACGCTGCTTTAGATGCTGGATGTGACGTTCAGTCATATCAACGCAGATAAAAACCAGTGAAAGCAAGGCATGCCGATTGGCGTGTGCCTCTTGTTTTTGCCGGTTTTTTATTTTTGCCCGAAACGGCAATTTAAAGAATCGGGTGCCATATATTTAAATGGGTGCGACGCTGCATGAAAGAAGAGAAGGGGGGAAGTAATGGGAGAATTGGATCGATTGAACAGATTAGGGAGGTGGTGTTTCAAAAGCAGAGATCAAAAACAGGTGTGGCACGGAAAGAAGTAATCAAACGAGAAATAGGGAGGACAAACGATGATTACAAATGGCTTTACATATATTGCATTTCTGATGTTCCTGGCGGGTATTCTGCTTGCCGCAGAAAAGTACACCAAATGGAAGGTATTTGGCTACGTTCCTCCGTTAGTCTGGATCTATGTGCTGAACATGGTGTTCTGTACCATTGGGATGTACAAATCGGATGCCTGTTCCGCTGCATATTCCGCGCTGAAAAACAATCTGCTGTATGCCATGATCTTTGTCATGCTGCTGCGCTGCGACTTCCACAAGCTGGCAAAGCTGGGTGGACGCATGGCGGCAATCTTTCTGGGGTGTTCAGTTACGCTGTTTGTTGGATTTGTCGTTGGGTATCCGATCTTTAAGAGTGCGCTTGGCAGCAATACTTGGGGTTCTGTGGCCGCTCTATACGCTTCCTGGGTAGGCGGATCGGCCAAGATGGCCGCCATGCAGGATGCCCTTAAAGTGGATACCGGTGCTTACAGCTGCGCCTTGGCGGTGGACACGGTGGTCTACTCCGTGTGGATTGCGCTGCTGCTGTTGGCCGTCCGCTATGCCGGAAAATGGAATCGAGCCGTTAGGGCCGATACCAGCAAGCTCCAGGCCGTGGCTGACGCTGCCAACGCCGAGATCGCCAAGGAAAAAAAGCACGCAACCAGCGGCGACTGGATTTTCCTCATCGGCTTGTCGCTGATGGTCTCTGCCATCTCTCAGTGGGTAGGCGTGAGCGGAAACACCGCGCTGAAAGCGGTGGGACTTGGCATGTTTGACAAAGGCACGCTGACCACGGTGTTTGTCACCATTCTGGGCCTGATCTGCGCGCTGTCTCCGCTGGGCAAGCTGCCCGCGGTGGAGGAACTCTCTAACATCTCTCTGTATGCGGTGGTATCGCTGCTGGCCTCGACCGCGTCTGTGGTCGCTCTGCTCTCCGCGCCCATGTGGGTGGTTTATGGCGTGTTTATCCTGGTGGTTCATGTTGGTCTTATGTATCTGCTGTCTAAGGTGTTCCACTGGGATCTGTGCATGGTCTCCACCGCGTCGCTGGCTAACATCGGAGGAAGCGCCTCCGCACCCATTGTGGCGTCCGCATATGACGCGTCCTATGCCGGTATCGGTGTTCGGATGGGGGTGCTTGGCGCAGCAATCGGAAACTTCTGCGGGCTTGGTATGGGAGCAATTTTAAAATTATTTGTCTGACGTTCGTTCCACGGGCAATGGATCGGTTGGGATCCCTCACCTGCCCAAACCGGGTGGGGGGATCCTGCTTCCAAAACGGATGGATAAGGAGCTGCTATGAAGATCAATGAGAATTTCCAATTCCTGCACCTGGGCCTGCCGGACGACGTGCTGCGCCGCAAACTTTACGGTGATTTTGAAGGCGCTGTCCGCGCCATCGACCGGTATTTGGACTCGGACCGGACCCCAGAGGCATTGAAGAGGGGGCTGATCGCGCAGCGGGAGATGATCCGGCGCCTTCCCTGGGACTACCCCTATTCCAAGACAGAGGCGTTTGCGCTGGTGCGGCAACACATCCCGGAATTTACCGAGACGGAGTTTGACGCCTTGGAGAATGCCTGGAAGATTGACTGGATTTATGATCACGGGGTTCCGCACTATTTTGAACGTTTTTTCGAGTCGCTGTGTAAGACCGACACGGCATTTGCAAAGCGGGCCGGCGTGGAAACCCTGGGAGCCGACGGACAGGATGCCGGACAGGGGCGGTTAGACCGGGCAATCCGGCTGATGCGGGAAAACGGACAAATGACAGGCCGCATCCGGTGCCGGGCCAGCGTGAAAATGAAGGACGTGTATTTTCACAAGGGTGAGCGTGTGCGGGCCTATCTGCCGCTGCCCTGCCAATGCGATTCCCAATGTGAAATCAAAATTGAGACGGTATTTCCGAAACCTGTTCATATTTCCCCTGAGACGGCGCCCCAGCGGGTGGTCTTCTGGGAGGCGCTCATGGAGGAGAATCACCCGTTTTCCGTGGAGTTTTCCTATGTGCACACCGCCCGATATGTGGACCTCTCCCAACCGGTCAGCGCGTCCCAGCGGCCGTATTTTAACACGGAAGAACAGCCGCCTCACATTCTGTTTACCCCCTATATCAGAGAACTGGGGAACATGCTGACCGAAGGTGCGGAGGAGCCGTTGGAAAAGGCACGAAGGTTTTATGATTTCATCACCCTGAATGTCAAATACTCGTTTGTGCGGGCCTATTTCGGACTGGAGAACATTGCGGAAACGTGCGCACGAAATCTGGTGGGGGACTGCGGCATGCAGGCGCTGTTGTTCATTACGCTGTGCCGCTGGGCGGGGATTCCGGCCCGCTGGCAGAGCGGGTGGAAGGCCGAGCCTGGCTTCTGTGGGGCCCACGACTGGACTCAATTCTATGTAGCTCCTTACGGCTGGCTGTACGCCGACCCCTCGTTTGGCGGCGGAGCTGTCCGGGAGCACAACGAGGCGCGCAGGCTCCATTATTTTGGAAATCTGGATCCTTATCGTATGGTGGCCAACACACAGTTTCAGGGTGACTTTGATGTGCCAAAGGACTACTGGAGAGCCGATCCCTATGACAATCAGGTGGGGGAGATGGAGACAGCGGACCGGGGGCTGGGCTACGACGAGTACGAGAGGACCAAGGAGGTGCTGGACTATACGGAATTATAGGATGAGCGATGAAACGCTTTTTGGAAAGAAAGAAGGAACGCATCCATGGTAATCGGCCTGGTAAAAGAAATTAAAAACAATGAGTTTCGTGTTGGGCTTACCCCAGGCGCAGTGGGGGCCTATGTGCAGGCAGGCCACAGGGTCCTGGTGGAGAAAGACGCTGGGCTTGGGTCCGGATTTCCAGATGAAGAATACGCCGGTGCCGGAGGAACGATGGTCGAGCAGGCGGGAGAAATCTGGGACGCATCGGACATGATCGTCAAAGTGAAGGAACCGATCCCTGCGGAGTATCCATACTTTCACAAGGGACTGATCCTGTTTACTTATTTGCATTTGGCCGCGGATGAGCCGCTGACCAATGCACTGTTGAACGCCGGTGTAAAGGCCGTGGCCTATGAGACCATCGTCGACCGGGAAGGGGGACTGCCCTGTCTGGCCCCCATGAGCGAGATCGCCGGGCGGATGTCGGTCCATGAGGGTGCAAAATACCTAGAGAAAAAGTTCGGCGGCCGCGGTGTGCTGCTGTCCGGCGTGCCCGGTGTGGAGCGGGGCAGCGTCGTCATTCTGGGCGGCGGCAACGTAGGGACCAACGCCTGCAAGATTGCGGTTGGTATGGGCGCCAACGTGACGATTCTGGATGTGAATGCCCGTCGTCTGGCCTATCTGGATGACATTTTCCAGAAGGAGATCACGACCCTGTATTCCACGCGCGATAACATTCAAAAGGCCATCGCGCAGGCCGATCTGGTGATCGGGGCCGTGCTGCTGCCCGGCCGTACCACACCAAGGCTGGTGCGGAGAGCGGATTTGGCGCGGATGAAACCAGGAGCAGTGCTGGTGGATGTGGCAATCGATCAGGGTGGCTGCATTGAGACGTCCCATGCTACTACCCACGATGATCCCGTGTTTCTGGTCGACGGAATCGTGCATTACTGTGTGGCAAACATGCCGGGCGCGGTGTCCCGCACCTCCACGCTGGCACTGGGAAACGCCACTCTGTCCTATGGGCTTGAGCTGGCCGCACACGGCGTGGAAGCTGCCTGCAGGGCCGATCGTGGCCTGATGGCCGGCCTGAACTGCTATGACGGAATGTGTACGTTCCCTGGGGTGGCCGAAGCGCTGAATCTGGAGTACGTGCCGCCTGAGACTTTCCTGTAAATCTGCTTCGCTCTTCTGCGGAGTTTCTTTGAATGCGGTCTCCGGTTCGGACACTGTTTGAAGGATTGGTCTGGAAAGAGTTCTCCAATCATGATAAAATCAAGAGAACAGTCCCGGACGATTTGACAGCTGTGCTGAAAGGAAAGGAGAGCGGATAACATGGAAACACGCAACGGCAGGAGAAGAGAAGCGGCTACCTATTATGTGATTGGGGAATCCAGAACCAATCTGGATAATGCCATCACAAAGCAGTACGGCTCTTTTTACATGGCGTTTGAGGTTGAGGAGGAGACGGAGGTAGTCCTGGACTTCGACTGTACCCATACGCTTGAAATTACCAATCAGTTTTTGCGGAAGTACTTTGTAGGGGAAAAATTTTGTGAAATTGAGACCTGGCTGGAAGAATGGCTGGAGCGATATTACGGAGGGTCTTCCCGGCGCGCGGTGCTGGCCGCTTATCATGACGCGTTAAAACGCTATCATATATTGAAAAAAGGGCAATAAATCAAGAAGTAAACTGCCTAAGTACGAGGGAAAATGTTATGAATATACAAGGATTCATCGAAGACAGCAAGGACGAGCTGGTGCGCAGCCTACAGGGCTGCATCCGGATTCCCAGCGTCTATGCCGACGACCAGAGCGGATATCCATATGGCCAAAACGTTCATCGCTGCCTGAACTATCTGCTGCACCTGGCCCAGAACATGGGGTTTTCCGTCTGCAATCTGGACAATCAGGTTGGCTGGTGCGAGTACGGGCAGGGCCAGGAAATGGTTGCTGTTTTGGGTCACCTGGATGTGGTGCCAGAGGGGGAAGGCTGGACGATTCCCCCCTATGAAGGCCGCGTGACGGACGGAAAGCTTTTTGGCCGGGGCTCGATGGATGACAAGGGCCCCACCGTAGCCGCACTTTATGCCCTTCTAGCACTGAAGGACGCCGGAGTCCCCCTGAAACGGAGAATCCGTCTGATCTTTGGCCTGAATGAGGAGACAGGCAGCGCTGACATGAAGTATTACCTCAGTCATGGCGGCGAAATTCCCGTGATGGGAATTACCCCGGACGGAGAGTATCCGGTGATCAACGGGGAAAAAGGTCTGGTGACAGAAGTTTTTGCCCGCGCCCTGCATCAGCAGGGAGAAATCCGGCTGGTGGAGCTGGAGGGCGGCACGGCGCACAATATTGTTCCAAGCCGAGCGGTTGCCAGGCTGGCCTGCCCACAGGAGCAGGCCAGGAAGATTGCGACCATGGGGACGGATCGGGTGACGTGCACGTTGGAGAAATCAGGTGTTTTGGTGGAAGCTATTGGCATCAATGCCCATGGCGGAACGCCACAGGAAGGGGAAAATGCCATCGGCAGGCTGATGCAGTTTCTTTACAGGCTGTCCCTTGAAGGGGACCTGAACCAGGTGGTTGCGCTTTTGGCGGAGAAAATCGGAATGGAATACGATGGACATTCCCTAGGCATTGCCATGGAAGACGAGGTATCCGGTGCGTTGACCATGAATCTGGGTGTTGTCCGGGCAGACGCTGAGCAGATTGAGGTCAAGCTGAACTACCGCTATCCGGTGACCCACACATTTGAGGAGTGTGGCCCGGCGGTGAAGGCCGCCTTTGAGCAGGCCGGCTTTCAGCAGACCTATCTGCAGCACAAAGAGCGTATCTATATGGCACCCGAGTCCCCCCTGGTGCAGAAGCTGCTGAAGGTGTACCGCGACTATACCGGACAAGTGGCCCAGCCAAAATGCATTGGCGGCGGCACCTACGCAAAGATGATGCCAAATACGTTGGCCTTTGGCCCAATTTTTCCCGGAGACGAGGTGCGGGAGCACAAGCCGGACGAGTTTATCGAGCTGGAACGGCTGCTGGACAACGCCAAACTTCTGGCTGCGGCCATGTACGAGTTGGCGAACTGATGGAAGAAAGGAGTTACCATGAAAATTACAGAAGTAAGGCTGGGAAGACTTGGGGTTCCGCTGCGTGTCCCATTTAAAACAGCCCTTCGTTCCGTGTCCAGCGTGGAGGACGTGATTGTAGAAATCCATACCGACACCGGTGCGGTTGGGTATGGGGAGGCGCCTCCCACGGGGGCCATTACCGGTGACACCACCGGAGCCATTTTGGGGGCCTTGCGCGACCATATCATCAAAACAATTTTAGGTCGGGAAGTGGATGAGTTTGAGAACCTGATCCAAGCGGTCAACCGTTGTGTGGTCAAGAACACCAGCGCAAAGGCCGCGGTGGACATGGCACTGTGGGATCTGTATGGCCAGATGTATCGGATTCCGGTTTACAAACTGCTGGGCGGCAGCCGCAAGCAAATCATTACCGACATCACCATCAGTGTCAATCCTCCCGAAGAGATGGCGCGTGATGCGGCGGATGCCATCCACCGGGGCTATGACACGCTGAAAATTAAGGTGGGTTCCAACCCGAATCTGGATGTGGAGCGTTTGTTGTCGGTCCGGGCAGCGGTGGGGAGTGCCCCGTGCCTTCGAATTGATGCCAACCAGGGGTGGCAGCCCAAGCAGGCGGTGAAGCTGCTCAATCAGATGCAGGAGAAGGGTTTGGACATTGAGCTTGTGGAACAGCCGGTTCCAGCCCACGATTTTGAAGGGCTGAAGTATGTCACCCAGCGTTCTTATGTCCCGGTCATGGCCGACGAAAGTGTGTTCTCGCCAAGAGATGCCTTGACCATCATGCAGATGGGGGCGGCAGATCTGATTAACATCAAGCTGATGAAGTGCGGCGGCTTGTACAATGCGCTGAAGATTGCCTCCGCTGCAGAGGTTTACGGAGTGGAATGCATGATCGGCTGCATGTTGGAGGCGAAAATCAGCGTCAACGCCGCTGTCCATCTGGCCTGTGCCAAACAGATCATAACCAAAATCGATTTGGACGGTCCAGTGCTCTGCAAAGTGGACCCCATCGAAGGCGGGGCAGTGTTCCAGGAACAACGGATTACGGTTTCGGAGGAACCCGGATTTGGAATTAAGGGGATTCAGGGATTGGAGTATTTGGACTAGGATCAAACGGTCGAATCGCGGATAGATGGAAAAACTGCAAGTAGAAGCAGGGGTTAAGGCATTCAGGCCTTGACCCCTGTTTTTTCCATCGTTCGGCTCAAACTTATGCATTGAGAGGATCGTTTGAACTGCATCAAAAAATGCACACATAAGATTGCGGCAACCAGTTCGGAAATTGGAAAGGTGAACCAGGTGAAGATAAGACCCCAGTGGGACAGAAGCTTGGCCATGGGCACCAGAAGGACCACCTGCCGAAGAAGAACCACACTCAGGCACTGTTTCAGGTGTCCTGCGGCCTGCAGGAGAGTCGGGATCAGAATCGTGACCCCAAACAATGGAAAAGCAAGGCTGATAATATGAAGAGCTGGAGTGGCAGTCGCGGTCAGTTCCGGACCTGCGGAGAATAAGCGCAGAATTTGTGGAAGAAACAGGTTTACCATTGCCGTTCCGGCCAACATTGTGACAGTAGAGAGCAGAAGGCTGAACCGAAAGGTGTGCCATACACGCGGGTAATTTTTTGCTCCTAAATTGAATCCGAAAATGGGCAGGGTACCCTGCTCCAACCCATAGGTTGGCATGAGCAGGAACGTTTGAATTTTATAATATATACCAAGTGCGGAAACGGCATCTTCAGAGAAAACGGCCAATACGGCATTCAGCCCTGCAATATAAACCGAAATCAGAGAACTGGTCAGCATGGCGGGCAGCCCTGCCCGGTAAATAGAGGCCAGCAAGCTCCATTCAGGTTTCAGCGTTCCAAAATCGACGCGGTGCCAGGCCGTAATCAGTGCACAGAGAAGGGCAACCGCTTGACCAGATACCGTAGCGATTGCGGCGCCTCGGATTCCCATTGAGGGCACGGGCCCAAGTCCGAACACGAGAATGGGATCCATGACGATGTTTAAAATTGCGCCCAGTGCCTGGTATAACATAGGCAGAACGGTGTTTCCCCTGGCCTGTATCATACGGGTGCATACGATTTCTCCAAAGAGAAAGATTGAGGCAGAGACGACAATCCATCCATATTCAATTCCCATATGGACCACCTGTGGAGTATGGGAAAAATAGCGGAAGTAAGCAGAGAGAAACGGGAGTAGTACCAAAAGGGCAATAATCCAGTTCAACCAAGCGGAGGTCAGCCCATTTACAGCCAGTCGCTTGGCCCTCTCCGCGTCTCCAACTCCAAGGGCATGTGAGATTAGGACACCGCTCCCGAGACCTGCTCCATTCCCCAGTGCAGTCAGAATTAATTGAAGGGGGAAGACCAAGGAGATTGCCGTCAAACCATGTCCGCTGTATGACGAGATACAAATGCTGTCTACAATATTGTAAAGAGCCTGAACCAGAAGAGAAAACATGATCGGTGCAGACATGCTGACGACCAAGGCTGGCACCGGCTGGGTTTGAAAGCGGAGCTCGGTCCCCTGTTTCAAAGAATCACCTCTAATACGCTTTCTATAGAATGGGATACAAACGCAACGGAGTCCAGGCCGAAGCAGGAAAAATGCATCGGGCTGCCACCTTCCGCTTGACAGTCCGATGCATGGATTTCGGAAAGGGGGAATCCAGACCTGCCGTGAAGGCGGCAGAAGGCATGTTACAAAAACTGAGAAATCAGAATCGCGCCTACCATCAGGGGAAGATTGAAGGAAAGAAAGGATGGCACACAAGTGTCCCATATGTGGTCGTGCTGTCCGTCTGCATTTAATCCGCATGTTGGGCCGAGCGTGGCATCGGAGGCAGGAGATCCAGCGTCACCCAACGCGCCGGCTGCGGAAAGCAGAATGATAGTAGCGGCGGGAGAAAACCCGAGAGCGGCACAAAGAGGTACGAACACGACGGCAACTACCGGAATCGTGCCGAAGGAGGTGCCGATACCCATAGTGATGACCAATCCGAGCAGTGTAATCACAGTCGCAGAAATCAACTTGGAGCCGGCCATGGAGCCGGCCACAGCATCAACCAGTGCCTCGACGCCGCCGGTTGCACGCATGACCTGTCCAAAACCGCCGGCGACTAACATGATGAAAGCGATCATGCCCATCATCTTGAGTCCTTCCGAAAAGCGATCTTCAATGTCCTTGGGTTTGACGGCACCAAGGATGAATAGGAAGAGAAGGCCGGTGAGACCGGCGACGGTTAAAGACTGTGTGATTACTTCCACGACAGCGACAAGAATGATTGCGATAATGGAAATGTAATGGTTTTTTGTCAGCTTGCTTGCATCAACGGCGTGAAAGGCCGTCAGGTCGGCTTCCACATTCTTGTATTCACGATCCTTGCGATAATGAAACCAGATCCAGAAAATGCTGGGAATAAAGCAAAGCATCAGCATCCAGTTGACACGGATTACGTCTGCTGTTGTGGAATTGACGCCGTTGGCGACCATATTATCAGCAACAATACCCATGAAAATCAGGCCGTAACCTAAGGGAGAACCCACATAGGACATTTCACCAAAAATCACAGCGCCGGACATCAGACGGCGGTCCATCTTCATATCGTTCATCACGCCTAGCAGAGGTGGGAGCAGAATGGGCATAAACGCAATGTGAACCGGTATCACGGTCTGAGAAAGAATGGCGATTATGCACATGACGATCACGAGCGTCAGTTTGCTGCCACGGGTAACTTGAGCTACTTTTTTGGCAAAAATATCTGTGATGCCGGTATAGGAGAGGCAGGAAGCGAACGTGCCCAACAAGATATAGGCCATTGCCGCCTCGGCGTTACAGCTGAAACCGCCGAGCATAACGGATGAGATGTCCATGACAGACATGCCGCCGAGCAGGCCGCCGGCAAAGCAGGAGATGATGAGGGAAAACATGACGTTCAGTTTGAGCAGGCAAAGGACGCACAAAAGAAGAACAGAAACAATAATAGGATTTAAGATAATATTCACTGTGGCACCTCTTTTCTAGTCTGAAGGGATCAAAGGAAAAGCTGGTTTGTGCCATCTGCCCCGAAAGGACAGGCGCAGAGAACAGGATTGAGTCTCTCGGGGAAAAATAAAGAATCCTGCCTGGGGTATACTGTATTCCTACACGCACTTCGCAGTAGGATTAACGGTTCCGATTACCAAGCAGGATTATTTGAGAAATTGAAAATTATTTAAGAGAGAAGGGAATGTAAGGGAGAAGAGAAAGTAGGGAAAAGGAAAAATAAGAAAAATGAATTACTTCTGTGCCAGTTTGTAGCCAAGCAGTCCGGCCAACTGCTCGACATCGTCCAGATCTTTTCTCTGCAGGTTCTTGCCGAGTTCCCAGGGAAGTACGGTGTAGAACCAACTGTTGATCCGGTTTACATAGCAGAACCAGGACCACAGCAGATCGCGGAATTCTTCTTTGGTCTTGATGGTAGCATAGGACTCCACAATTTTGTCGTGGAAATAAGCAAACTTGGGCATATTCAGCCAAGGGGCCGGGCAATTGGGTTCCAGGACATCGCCGAGAAGATGTGCGATTGGCCCATTGAGATAGATAAAGAGCTGTTTGCAGACGTCAAGAGAGAACTTGTCGTCGCCTAGTACGCAGTACATGGAGGGCTCGATCGTCCACCAACCCATTGCCTGCGTATCAGCATTGAGAAAAAAGAGGTTGCCAAGATACTGGTTGTTGGTACCAGCGCCGCTGGGAAAAACGCCCAGCTTGCACATCGTGACTTCAATGGGTTCATGAAGCCAAACCTTCTCGACCTCGTCATGGATTTCGCGCTTGAGCTCTTTCCAATTCACTGCCATTACGCTTCCTCCCCTCTGCTGAAAATAACAGTTGCCAGCTCGTGATACAGATAGGTGTGATTCCAACAATCCATGCCGCCGCGATGGAACGCGTCCAGATCTTGCGGCGCTACCTTTGCCATGATTGGGCCCATGTTGGGCAGAGGCTCGGAGCAGGGGCCGTAAGTCATGGCGAAATACCAGCCGGACCAGGCGATGTCGCCGTTGGAGCAGTCGCAAAGAGCAGGAACATCGGCACCGCCCAAAGGGTTGGATTGATCTCCGACATACTTGGGAACGTGATAGGGTGGAATTGGACGGCATTGGACGTAGTCCCCAGTGGACAGGGTGTTGTGCGCTTCGCATTCCATGGGCTGGGCAATTTTTCCCCAAAGCTCATCAGCCAGGTCAGGGTGTTTGTCTTCGAGGACCGTTGCATAGATGATAATGTTGGCTTTTGGAAACTCGATCTTAATCTTACGCAAGTTAACTCCTCCTTAAGCAGTTTTTGGCTATTTTGCCGGACGTTGTACACCCGACCGGCCGTCCTGCCTATGTTTGGTAGTATAGCAGGTGGGTTTGTATTTTGTAATTTTAAAACCCCCAACCGGAAGCAACTTTATGTGTAAAAAAATTATATTCAAGCCCAAAAAAGATAAAAAATAAGTTGCACTGCAATCCGAATTCCTATATAATAATAAGATAATTCCTATATCATATTTATATAGCGAATGGCTGTGGGATTGGGAGGATACTGAAATGTCCCTGGACAATCTTGATCTCAAGATATTGGCACTGCTGCAGCAAGACGCAAAAACGAAGCTTATTAAGATTGCCAGGGAAGTGCATCTGAGTGTAACCGCCGTCACCAGACGAGTCGAACGGATGGAGGACGATGGTGTGATTCGAGGATACCGGACGCTGATTGACCCGGAAAAAGTTGGGACAGGGGTTCATGGTTTTTTGATTGGCGGGGTCTACCACGTGATGCTCAACAAGTTCTATACATACATTGGCTCCGTGCCTGAGGTTGTGCGGTGTGAGACAATTATCAGCGGAGGCAAGGAGGTCCTGCTGGAATTTTACTGCAAGGATTTAGATGCGCTTATGGCTTTTTACAATAGCGATATTAGAAGATACCTGGACTCCATGACCGTATATCTGGTAAAAGGAATATCCGGAAAAGATGACGTGATTCCA
>JAYFPV010000247.1:0-5065 GCA_034927465.1 Lawsonibacter sp. | reverse complement strand
ACCTTGTACTGCCAGAATATGCGCCCACAATATTGCGGTGAAACGGACCGGACATTCCCAATTTTGCGGGAGTGTCCGGTCCATTGTTTTTTGGAACGGAACGCATCTGCCTGAACATGGACGGCGCTGAACTTCGGCATAATTTATAGTGGCCTAATCTTGACAGTTATAAAAAAAGGAAATACAATATTATTACAGTATTTATAATAAATAAAATAAAATATAAGCTGAGACTGGAGGGACTTGTTATGTGGATGGAAGAGATGTTCCAGGTTAAAAAACCGATTCTTGCGCTGCTGCATCTGCGGGCGCTTCCCGGAGATCCGCTGTATGGCGCGGAGGACTCTATGGACCGGGTGCTTCAAACGGCCCGAGAAGAGCTGCATTTGCTTCAGGACGGCGGAGTGGACGGAATTTTGATTGCCAATGAGTTCAGTCTGCCGTATGAAAAGCGGGTTTCCGCCGTGACGGTGGCAGCAATGGGCTATTTGATCGGCGCGCTCCGAGAGGATATCAAGGTTCCGTTCGGAGTCAATATCGTGTCCAACCCATTGGCCACGATTGATCTGGCCGCAGCCACGGGAGCAAGTTTTGTCCGGAGCACGTTCACCGGTGCGTATGTCGGGGAGAGCGGAATGACGGATACCGATGTTGCCGCAGTCATGCGCCGAAAAACCGCGCTGGGACTGAAGCAGCTTCGGCTGTTCTTCAAAGTCAATCCCGAGTCAGACGTTTATCTGGCTGAGCGGCCGCTTGCAAAAATCACCAAGTCCATGGTATTCCATTGTTTCCCAGACGCCCTGTGTGTCTCAGGAGCCAGCGCGGGGACGGAGACGGACTCCAGCCTGATCCGGCAGGTGAAGGCGGCGGCGGGGGACACGCCAGTGCTATGCAACACCGGCTGCACAGCGGAAAACATTGTAGAAAAGCTGGCGGACAGTGATGGCGCCTGTGTCGGCACAGCATTCAAACGTGACGGGCAGTTTCAGAACACGGTGGACGGCGCACGGGTAAACGCGTTCATGGATCGGGTAAGAGCGTATCGCAAAACGCTGTGAGACCGCCGAAACGGGCGGAGAAAGGATCGGGTGTACTGGATGGGAGAACAGCACTATTTGATGGGAATTGACATTGGAACCTATGAGAGCAAAGGAACCATCGTGGATGCCCAGGGCAAAGTATTGGCTTTTTCCGCAGAGCCGCACGGAATGGAACGGCCAAAGCCAAACTATTATGAGCATGATGCGGATCAGGTCTGGTGGCACGACCTGTGCGTACTTGTTCAGCGGCTGCTGGAAAAAAGCGGGATTGCCAAGGAAGAAATCGCCGCACTGGGAGTTAGTACTCTGGGCACAAACTGCCTGCCAGTGGACAAAGAGCTGAAGCCGCTGCGCAAGGCAATCCTGTATGGAATTGATGCCAGAAGCCAGAAGGAAATCGAATTTCTGACGGAATACTATGGGGAGGAGCGGACCAAGGAACTGTTCGGACGGCCCATTTGCTCTGGAGACGTGTGCGCCAAGATCCTGTGGATTCGGAACCACGAGCCGGAGGTCTATGAGAATACATACAAGTTCTTAACCGGAACCTCCTATCTGGTGGCTAAGCTGACGGGAGAATTTGTCATCGACCGATTTTTGGGGCTTGCCTCTCTGCGGCCGCTGTATCATGAGGATGGCAGAATCCGGGTGGAAATGTGTTCGCTGTTCTGTCGGCCTGACCAGTTGCCGGAAGGGCGGGTAGTTACCGATGTGGCCGGCCGGATTACTGCTCAGGCCGCCCAGAGCGTGGGGCTAGTGGAGGGGACCCCGGTGATTGTGGGCTCCGGCGATTCAGCGGCCGAAGCCGTAAGCTCCGGCGTTCTGCATCCCGGCGACGTGATGGTGCAGTTCGGTTCCTCCATGTTTCTTTACTGCTGTACCGACCGGTTGATTACCGACGATCGGGTTCGGGGCAATCGGTTTCTGATTCCAAATACTTACAGTGTGGCGGCTGGTACGAATAACTGTGGTACGGTTACCAAATGGTTCCGGGACAATCTGTACCCGGAGGCCGTGGCACTGGAGAAGGCGGGCGGGCCAAACGCCTATGAGACCATGATGCGGGCAGTGGAGCACATCCCGGTAGGCAGCAGTGGTCTGGTTACGCTGCCTTACTTTGCCGGAGAGCGTACTCCCATCAACGATCCAAATGCCAAAGGGTTGATGCTGGGGCTGAGTTTGGATCATACCAAGCACCATATGTATCGGTCCGCCCTGGAGGGGATCGCGTTTTCCGTGGCTCAGCACATCGACATTTTGAAAGAAAACGGAATTGGGCCGCTCCGCATTCTGGGAGTAGGTGGCGGGACGAAAAACAAGGCTTGGATGCAGATGGTGGCCGACGCCATGGGAGAGTCGCTCCACATACCGGACGTGACCGTTGGAGCATCCTATGGGGATGCCCTGATGGCCGGAATCGGAGTGGGAATCTTCCAGGATTTTGCCGATCTGCAGCGAATCATCAAGCCATCCGTCATCCTAGCACCCGACGCCGGGCGGCAGGCGCAGTATCGGCAGTTCCGAGCAATTTATGATGCCGCGTATCTGGCAAACAAGCATTTGATGCATCAGCTTTGAGACGGAAGGCGGACACATATGAACAAATTGAATTGGAAGCAGCTGTCCGGGATGAACTGCCATTACGCCCACTATCCGTTCTCTTATTTTTTGGATGCGGCGGTGGAGAATGGCCTTAAAAATGTGGAAATTTGGGCGGCATCGCCCCACGTGCATGTGGAGGATGCCACGGCCCAGATAATCCGGGAGACGCGCCAAGCGCTGGACAGCAGAGAACTGAATCTGGTCTGTTACACGCCCGAGACGGTGGTGTACCCCATCAATATCGCCGCACCGGAGGAGTATATCCGAACACGCAGCCTGAACTTTCTAAAGCGGGGCGTGGAAATTACGGCCGAGCTTGGATGCGGCAGGATGCTGCTTACTTCAGGATGGGGCTATCTAAACCAAAGCCGGGAAGAAAGCCGGAAACGGGCGATAGCCTCCATTGCGGAGATGGCGCGAAAGGCGGAGCGGGAGGGAGTCACCCTGGCGCTGGAACATCTGTCGCCCATCAGTTCCAACCTGATTAACACCGCTGCGGATCTGCGTCAGGCGCTGGACGAGGTCGATTCCCCCCATTTGAAAGCCATGCTGGATACCTGCCAGGTGGGGCTGGTCCATGAGCATGTGCGGGACTATCTGGACCTGCTGGGCAGCGATTTGATCCATGTCCACCTGGTGGATGGAACGCCGGGCGGACATCTGGCGTTTGGAGACGGGAACCTTCCGCTGAAGGAATTTGTGGATACCTTGGGGGAATCCGGGTACTCCGGGTACCTGTCCATGGAGATTGCCGACCGGCGTTATTTTATGGACCCAAAACGGGCAGACCGACAGTCAATCGAAGCCTTCTGTCAGTGGATTCGCTGAATCAAGTCGCCGCAGCCAGCACAAAAAAATCTCCTGCCGTATGCAAAGCGCGGCAGGAGATTTTTTAAATTGGGTTCCCCTTAAAAAACGAACAGATTACTGATTGTTGCGCTCTTTTTGGCCCACCTGACTCAAATGCTGGTTGATATCCTGAAGAGCAAAATAGCAGTCTTCAAACGCGGGGAGCAACTCGCGATAAATCTCGATGTTTTCTTCAATGGGGGTTGTGATCAGCTGATTGTGATGGAACCGGGAACTCTCGGAATAATCCCGGTAGATTCCGGTTGCGACACCGGCGACAAGGGCTGCGCCGACACAGGCTACTTGACCGGTTACATCAGAACTAATGATATTCATTTCAAACACGTCGGATAAGATTTGCTGCCATTGAGGGGAACAGCCGCTGCCAACCAGCCGCATGCTGGTAAACGGCTCCAGCCGCTCAATGCAATTTTTAATAATGGCCAGCTGGAAGGATACGCCTTCCAGAATACTGCGGCAGAAATCGTATTTGGTGTGGTGATCGCACAGACCGACGAAACCGCCCTTCGCGTAATTGTTCCACCAAGGGGCACGTTCCCCTCTCAAATAGGGCATGAAAAGCAGGCCCCTGCTGCCGACCGGCGAGTTGGGAAGCTGGCTGGCCAGAAACGATTCCAGCCCGCCGTTGTGAAAATGAAGATCGTCGGGAAAGAATGCGTTGACATACCATGTGGCACAGAGACAGCCTGACAGAATCGATCCCCCGTTGACATAAAGGCCCGGTTGAGGGTAGACCGCTTTGGTGATGGAGTGGTGGATATCCATATTCCGCTGGTTGGTGACCTGAGACAGCCAGGAGGAGGAACCAAGGTTGATGCAGCCCTCACCCGGAGAATGAATGCCGGAACCGATGGACGGAGCACGGCCATCCCCCAGCCCCTGAACGACCAGGGTGCTGGTACTGAGTCCGCTTTGGCTGGAGGCCTGAGGCGTTACCCGACCTAAAATGGTGCCCGTGGGCACGACCTCCGGCAGTTTTTCGCGGTCGATCCCGGCAGAATTTAAAATGGTATCGGACCAGCATTGGCCGAACAAATCATACATTTGGGTAAAACCGGCGTCGGTTTCGTCCGTCACCAGCTGACCGGTGAGCTTGTAGTTGATGTAGTCCTTACACTGAATGAACTTGTAGGTCCTGGCATAAAAATCGGGACGATGCTTTTTCAGCCACAGAATTTTGGGAAGGGTAAAGGCATATCCAAGGCAGATTCCGGTGATTTTATGGATGTCCTCCGAGCCGAGGACACCGTTGAGCGCTTTGACCTGCTCGACAGCGCGCTTGTCGTCCCAGGTGATGCAGTCACAGATGGGCTGAATCTTTTGATCTATGGGGAGACATGACATCATTTGACCACACATGGAAACGGCTTTTACCGCTTCGGGAGGAACGTTTGCCAACAGGGTGCGGCAATTTTGACAAAAGGCATCCCACCATAGATCGGGAGACTGCCAGGCCCAGCCGGACTCATTGCGGCAGGAGCGGTAAGAGACGGTGTTGCTGCGGACAAGAGTACCGTCCAGGGAAAACAAAGCGGATTTACAGGAAAAAACTC
>JAYFPV010000198.1:0-3629 GCA_034927465.1 Lawsonibacter sp. | reverse complement strand
CCAGAGAAATGGGATTTGAAGTGGTCAATGCAGCGGATCGGAACATCGAGGAATACTGCAAGAGCCGAACGGGCGGCAATGGCTTTGACTGGGTGATTGACTGTGCGGGTGTGCAGCCGGTTGCCAATATGCTTCTGGATGCGGTAAAAGTGCATGGCCATATTTTGGTGATTGCTGCATACGCGAAGCCTGCCAGCATGCCATTTATCAAGGGCATGTTTAAGGAAGTGACCATCGAGTTCACTCGTGTTTATCGGTTCAAGGATTTTGCAATTGCAGCACAGATCATGGACAAAGACCCGAATTTTGAAAAGGTGATTACCCATGTCCTGCCGGCGGATGAGGCGCAAAAGGGATTTGATTTGGCCACCACAAAGGGGAGCAATTCCATCAAGGTTATGTATACGTTCGATTAAGACGGTATCCGTTGATGTGCCGTTCCGGGCACCATGACTGCTTGGAACCCATGGACAATGAAAAAGGGACAGACGGAAAGTCTGTCCCTCTTTCAGGCAAGAAAGAAATTGAAAAAAAGCAGGGTGTCCAGAAGGCTGCCCGTTAATTCGACCCATTGTGGCCGTATAATGTGGATAGGGACAATGCAACCTGTTTCACGCGTTCGCCCACGGCATGATAATCCTCATCTGGCCGATAAAGATCCGATACACTGATGGCGCCCACGATTGAATTGTCATCATCCAGCACAGGCGCCGCGACACACAAGCCGTGATCCTCCAACTCGCGATAATCGACGGCATAGCCGCGCTGGCGGCATTTTTCCAAATCAGCCAACAGAGACTGCGAGTCGGTTAAGGTAAAATCGGTGCGCCGGGTCAGCTGCATCTTGGAAATCAATTCCTGCTGCTTTTTGATCGGCATTTGTGAGAGAATCGCTTTGCCCAGTGCGGTACAGTACATAGGGTTGATGCCGCCGATCTTTCCGGTGGTCAGAACCGGATGCTCCGGCTCGCATTTGATGAGATAGACAACATTCGTTTGATTCGCTACGGCGAAAAAAGCCGTCTTATGCAGTTCAAATGCGAGGCTGCGCAGAGGTTCTTCAAACGCCTTTGTGTAGTTGATATTGTTGCGGTATCCCATGCCGATCTGGTAGATTCCAATTGCCAACATATATTGGTTTTTTTGCCCGTAAATGATTTGGAGCATATGGCACTCGACCAGGGTTGTCACAATGTCATATGCACTTGTCTTTGGCAGACGGAGCGCTTCACATATATGGTCCAGGTCGACACCGGAGGGATGCCCGGAAACATACGACAGGATCTGTATGGTGCGCTGAGCGGTTCGATTTAATTTCATGAAATACCATCCCATTTTCGCTGCAATTTTTTCATTAGTATAGCCGAAAAAACGCGCAAAAGCAAGGGCTTCTCAAAAATAGAATTATGGTTGAATAGCACAAATCAATGCTCTTATTTTTAAGAAAATCCACAAAAATGACAAAACAATATTGACATTCTTTGGTAACTCAAGTATAATAATTTCGTAAACACGAACTACAATCGTAATAGCGAAAATAGAAACAAAATACAGGAAACGTAAATTGGCAGATTGCCGCACGAAATGCACTGTCGTCCGCAGTGTGTATCGTGTTTTCGAGACACGGCGTGAACCAGGATCGTTCCATGTTGGATTAGGGCGAGGAGAGTCAGTATGAAAATTATTGTGACGGATTGTGATCATGCGGCAATGGATCAGGAAAACACGGTTTTCGAAAAAGCAGGACTGACCTATAAAATGGTTCAGTGCAAGACGGAGGAAGATCTGATCGCCGAATGCAAGGGTTACCAAATCGCAATCAATCAGTATGCCCCCTTTACGGGGAAAGTGCTCCAGGCGCTGGCCCCGGAGCTCAAGCAGATCGTCCGCTACGGCGTCGGCGTCAACAACGTAGATGTCATGGCCGCGACGGAGCTTGGCGTTCAAGTCTGCAATGTTCCAGATTATGGGATGAATGAAGTGGCGGATCAGGCAGTGAGTATGTTGCTGGCGCTCTGGAGAAAGGTTTGCCTGATGAACCGATACACTTGAGAGGAAAAATGGGATTATACCCGAGCCATTCCAATTCATCGCATTCCCGGACGAACGGTCGGCATCTATGGGTTGGGCCGAATCGGAAGGACCTTTGCCAGGCGCATGAAAGGATTTGATGTGGAGCTGATTGCCTGTGATCCCAAGCGGGAGCTCGGCAGCGAAGTGGATGGCGTGAACATCGTCTCCTTTGACACGCTGCTGGAAAAGTCGGATGCCATTTCCATTCACAGCCCGCTGAATGAGGTGACACGAGGCAAGTTCAATTTGGCGGCCTTTGAAAAAATGAAATCCGATGCAGTGCTTGTCAACACGGCGCGCGGCGGAATCGTCCATGAGCCAGATTTGTATACGGCGCTCAGTACCGAGATGATCGGTGCGGCCGGACTGGACGTCGTTGAGCAGGAGCCTATGCGTCCGGGCAGCCCGCTGTTCGGCCTGGAAAACTTTATTTGCACGCCGCATATTGCCTGGTATTCCGAAGAGGCGGCCAGAGAGCTAAAACAAAAAGTGGCACAGGAGGCAGCCCGGTTTGCCAAGGGTGAAACGATTCACTATCCAGTCAATCAGCTGTGAAGAACACATGCAAACGGCTGACGGAACTCTTTATCTGCCGTAAAAGAGCAGAAACTGTCCGGCACGATTCTGTATTGTCGATAGAAATGTCTCACAATATAAAATAGGAGGATTTATTATGAAAAGGAAACTATTCGCAACGTTCCTGGCCCTTGCAATGGTTCTGTCCATGGCAGCGTGCGGTCAGACCAAAACGCCCCCGGCATCCGGCTCAAGTTCCAGCCCGTCCGCCTCGACCCCGTCTGCGTCTTCGTCGACCCCGGAATCTACCGAAAAGGTAGGCAAGACCGTGCTGAAGTGCGCATTCAACCAGACCATTGAAAACCCAGAAGCAAAGACGCTGCAGAAGCTGAGCGACGATCTGTACGATGCGACCGAAGGTCGTTACTCCATCGAAATCTATCCCGATGCACAATTGGGTGACCAGGCTCAGACACTTGAGCAGTGCACCATGGACACGCTGGACATGACTCTGGTTGCAAACTCCATCATTGAGAACTATGCTCCCGATTTCGCCATCCTTGGCACGCCCTATGTCTACGATACTGTCGAGCATCAGGAGAAGGTTTTCGTCTCAGGTAAGCTGGATGACCTCTATGCCACCACAAAGCAGTATGGCTTTGTCGTCCTTTCAGCCTACTCCCTTGGCCCACGGAATCTGTACACCAAAAACGCTCCGGTTACCACGCCTGAGCAGCTTACGGGCCTGAAGATCCGCGTGATGGGTTCCGATACCTGTATCGCGATGATGAATGATATGGGCGGAGTTGGAATCGCAATGGCGCAGGGCGATGTGTACTCTGCAATCCAGACCGGCACACTGGACGGTGCGGAGAACAACATCATTACTTATGTTGACCTGGTTCAGTACGAAGTTGCCCCTTACTACAACTACACCGGCCATCTGATGATTCCAGATGAGCTGTGCATCAACGCAAAAGTGTTCGATTCTATGTCTGCGGCTGACCAGGAGGCCCTAAAGACAGTCGCGACTGAGTCCA
>JAYFPV010000488.1:0-2594 GCA_034927465.1 Lawsonibacter sp. | reverse complement strand
GGCAACGAGCTGCTGCTGTCCGACATCTTAGGAACCGATGGGGATCTGGTGATGCGCCCAATCGAGGCGGACGTAGACCGTCAGCTGCTCTACCAGGCCATGGGTCGTCTGGAGCCAAGAGAACGTACGATCATCTCCATGCGCTTTGGCCTGGATGGCTGTCGGGAATATACCCAAAAGGAAGTGGCGGACCAGCTTGGCATCTCACAGTCTTATATTTCACGGCTGGAAAAGCGAATCATAACACGTTTAAAAAAAGAAATTGTCCGGATGATGTAAAGAGGGAAGTGCAAACTGACACAACGATTTTTTGCGCCCTTTGACTGATCTTGACCAATTTTGTGAGCATATAAAAATGGGCTGGGCAAAATTTAAGTTTTATGTTATACTTTCGCTCGCAGGTTCTGAAGAAGGAACGCTGAAAGGGGAAGGCCCGACACGTTTCCTCCTTTTGCGCAACGATAAACGAGCGAGGGAAGCACTATGTTTGACATACAGGATTTGACATTTGCCGGTCTGATCAACCAAATCAGCAACTTCATGTATAGCTATCTCCTGATTATCCTGTTGTTGGCGGTTGGCCTTTACTTTACCATACGAAGTAAGTTTGTTCAGCTTCGTCTACTGGGCGAATCGATTTACGTGGTGGGAGAGCGGTCCAACGATAAAAATGCGGTTTCCGCGTTTGAGGCGCTGATGGTATCCACTGCCAGCCGCGTGGGAACCGGAAACATTGTGGGTGTGGCAAACGCCATCGCAATTGGCGGCTACGGTTCCGTGTTCTGGATGTGGCTGATTGCCATTATTGGCGGAGCCTCTGCATTTATTGAGAGCACCCTTGCCCAGATATATAAAAAGCGGAATCCAGAGGGCGGAAGCTATGGCGGCCCTTCGTACTACATTCAGGCTGCGCTGAAAAGCCGGGCACTCGGCGTGGTGTTTGCCATTGCGCTGATTGCAACTTATGCCGGAGGCTTTAATATGCTGGCCTCCTTTAATCTGATTGACAGTATGTCCAACTACTCGTTCTATGACGGTGCCGCAGTTGTCATTCTGGGGGAAAACGTCAACTTAGTTCCAATTGTTGGCGGAATTGTTTTGTCCCTTTTGGTGGGGGTTTGTATTCTTGGCGGCGGCAAACGTATCGTTAAGGTGACCGGTGTATTGGTCCCGGTTATGGGTGTAATGTATATCCTCATGGCTTTGGTTGTGATGGTTATGAACATTGAAATGCTGCCTGCCGTGCTTGCGAATATTTTTAAGGCAGCGTTCGATTTCAAAGCCATCTTTGGTGGGTTTGCCGGTTCCGCCATGATGCAGGGAATCAAGCGTGGACTGTACTCCAACGAGGCCGGCGTTGGCTCTGCGCCAAACGCCGCTGCGGCTGCCAACGTTTCTCACCCGGTGAAGCAGGGGCTGGTTCAGATGCTGTCCGTCTTTATCGACACCATTTTGATGTGTACCGCCACGGCGATGATGTGCCTGTGTACGGGCATTGTCCCCTCGGAAAGTTTAAAGGGCGCTCCGTTTGTCCAGCAGTCTCTTGCCACGATGTTTGGTGTTGTGGGCCCCTATTTTGTTACCTTTGCTTTGCTGCTCTTTGCATTTACAACTCTGCTTGGCAATCTGTTTTACTGTGAGGGCTGCCTGAACTATGTTGCCGGTCACACGCCGGGAGAGCCACTTATGACAGCTTTCCGTGTGATCGCCTGCGTGGTAATCTTTCTTGGCGCTCAGCTGGAATTCAGTTTAGCCTGGGACCTTGCCGACGTATTGATGGGCATCATGGCGTTGATCAACCTGCCGGTAATCCTGATTTTGGGGAATACTGCACTGAAGGCGCTGGACGATTACACGCATCAGAAGCACGCCGGCAAGAACCCTGTGTTCAAGGCCGCTTCCATCGGCCTGAAAGAAAAAACGGATTTCTGGAACTAAACAACAGGAGGGAGCCGGAACATCCGGCCCCCTCCTGTTACAGCATCTGTCGAAACAGCCCGTGCTGAGTGCAGTACCAATACAGCAGTCCGTGCTGCTTCCGGGGCAAGTGGACCTGAAAGTCCCACTCTGACCAACGCTTGACAATGGTGGCCTGCTCTCCGTTTACCAGGGCGACGAAAGACAAAAAATGGCTCTTTTCCATGGGATGAGACGAAGTGAGAAACCAGTCATCTTCGATGGGTTGCAGGCTCAGCTGGTGGTACTCATCCGGTTTCTGAGGAACCAACGACTCCAGTGTTCGGCCGCAGCAGGACAGAGCGACCGCTCCTGTCGCGGTTACCAGGTTTCCGCATTGGGGACAGACATAAAAGCTCAAATTTCGCATACTTCCTCCATCCGGTTCCTGCTCATCCAGGCTTCCGGCCAGCAGCCGTTCCATGGGGATACCCAGGGCCTGAGCAAGGCCGGGCAGGAAGGATACATCCGGGCAGCCCAGCCCCCGTTCCCACTTGGATACAGCCCGGTCGGTGACACCCAGAGCATTGGCCAGTGTGCGCTGGGTCATACCTCGTTCCACACGCAGAGTCCGAATGAGCAGTCCGGTTTTATTTTGGTCCATATTTGATCCCTCCTAACGGTCATTATGGCAAAGA
>JAYFPV010000195.1:0-4774 GCA_034927465.1 Lawsonibacter sp. | reverse complement strand
GAAGGGCGCGCACTTTTTCCACAAAAGCAGCGGTGGTCTGCTGGGCCGTCTGAAGCCGAAATTCCTCTGCCTCCAACTCCCGGCTGATCTCCTGCTTGCGCCGCAGAACTTCCCCTTCCGCCAGCTGAAGAATCTCGGCCTTCTTCTGCTCGGCCTCCTTCACCAGGTCGTCCGCCATCCGCTGGGCGGTCATCAGGGCTTTCCGCATGGCTTCCTCGGTGGAGCGGTATTCCTCCACCTTGTCCACCAGCACTTTCATTTTGCTCTTCAGTACGGCATTTTCACTGTAAAGGGTGGAATAATCTCCGGTGAGCACATCCAAAAACTCGTCCACCTGAGACATGTTATATCCGCCAAAGGATGCCTTTTGAAAGGCGCGCTCCGACACTTCCTGTGGAGTGAGCATACGAATCCCCCCGATTCAAAAATAGCAGAAGCAAAGCTACAGGCGGTCCTTAAAAATACAGCCCGTTGTTTTCCAGCTCGTCAATAAGGTCCCCCAGAATGTCCACGTTGTAGGGGGTAATGATGTAGGTGGAGATAGCCACTTTTTTAATCTTGCCCTCGTTGGCATAGGCCACGCCGGACAGGAAGTCCAGCAGACGGCGGGCAATTTCCTTGTTGGTGGACTCCAGATTCAAAACGACGGTGCGCTTTTCCCGCAGGTGATCGGCAATGGCCGAGGCATCTTCAAACTTCTCCGGCTTGACCAGGACCACCTGAAGCTGGGTAGCCGCCCGAATGTTGACCACCTTGTTGCCCCGGCGCTCCTCCGCCTCGGACGGGGCGGAGCCGTACAGCGGTTCCGTGCGGGCAGTGCGGTCCCGCCGCTCGGCGGTGCGGACAGGGGGAGCCTCAAAATCGTCTTCTTCCTCATCCTCATAGGGGTGAGCCAGTCGTTTGAATTCATCAAAGATTCCCATGGCAAGATCCTCTTTTCTTTTCCGTGTATATCACAGGTCGGCACGACCCGGGTTAAAACGCACGTGAGGTTTCCGGCGGGTCGCTGCGGAAAGGCAGACCAAAATCAAAGTGTATGAGCGGTGATGGGTGGCCTGGGCCCGAACAGGGCAGTTCCCACCCGGACTAAAGTTGCCCCTTCGGAAATGGCGTCTTCAAAATCATCACTCATGCCCATAGACAGGCACGTTATATCATCTTGATTATCCGACATTTTCCTCTTTATGTCAACAAAAAGCTGCCGCATGGCAGAGAAATATGGGCGGTTAGTCCCTGGTGCCGAAGAGACAGGGGGAATGGACATCAACCCACGGAAGCGCACATGTCCAAGTGTGCGAACTAAATCCAGAAGACCGGGCAGATTTTGGAGCAGACATCCGCTTTTGCTCTCCTCCCCGGCAATATTTACCTCCAGCAAAATGTCCTGAACCAGACCAAGTTTTTCCGCCTGTGCATCAATGGCACAGAGCAGCCGCTCCGAGTCCACCGACTGGATCAAGGTGACATGACCCACCACCTGCTTGACCTTGTTGGTCTGCAGATGGCCGATGAAGTGAATCTCTTTGGCCCCTGCATAGGCGTCTGCCGCCAAATGGGCGGCGAGCTCCTGAACCCGGTTTTCCCCACAGACCCGAATGCCGGCGGAGATGGCGGCCCGGATGGTGTCATCGGTCTGTACCTTTGTGGCGGCGCAGAGGGTGACGTTCCCGGGATCCCGCCCCGCTCGGAGGGCGGCCTGCGTGATTCTGGTCTGAACGGCCTGAATGTGCTGTGATAAATCCATGACAATTCCCTCTCTCTGTCTATCCAAATACCGGATACGCCTGCCGAGGCGTTGGAACCGGCAGCGATAGCTATCCTTATACAGAGTTAATACTCCAGCAACTCCCCGTCATACAACCCGGTGGCCCGGACGATGACCTCATCCCCCGCCCGAAAGGCAGTGCGGTCAAAAGAAGTGGCCTGTACCACAAAGTAATCGCTGCCCTCCGTGATCACGTCCACCGGCTTAAACTCAGCCCGTCCCGCCAGCAGAACGTAGACACCAAGATGGTTTTCCTCAACCGCCTGACCGGTCTCTTTGTCATCCCGTTGAATTTTTACCATGCGAAGGGCCCCCTTGGGTACCCGCAGACCGGACCAGCTGTCAAAAATAAGTGCCGCCGTCTGTTGACGCAGCAGAGTCGTGCGGTCCATGTAACGGTCGGAAGAAAAAATCACCAGAGTGTCATTCCCTTCGGCAGGCCCGATTTTGTCCACACGCATGTCCACATCCTGAGAAAAATCTCCTGTAAAGCGCAGGGACGCATCCCCGTTTTCCTTCAGCCTGCCCGCCACGTCGCTGGGAAGGGAGGTGACGAAATACCATCGATCAGAGGTAATCAGCTTGCCAATTCCCTGACCGGCGGTCACGTCAGTTCCGGACAACAGAGGCTTCAGTGTGGAGGGGGTGAGCTGGAGCATGGTTTCGGGGGTGAGAATGGATTCATACCCATCTATCATGGTGGAAAAGGTACCCGATTTGCTGGCAGTTACCTGCGTGGTAGCCGAAGCATTCTGCTGGCACAGCGTGGAATAGCGGCTCTTCAGATCCTGAAGGCGGGCGGACAAATCCCCGGAGGTCATCCCGTCGCCGTAGGTGTAGCCCCGTTTCAATACGTTGCTCTTCACGCTCATGACCTGATCTTCCAAGTGGGAAAAATCCCCAAGGGCAGCGGAGGATCGGAGGGACACTAGCGACTGAAGGATGTCCTCATCCAGTCGAGCGGCAGAGGCCACGCTACCACTGTCGACGGCGGCATCCTCCAGCAGTTCGATCTCTAGGTTCAGTCCATCCAGCTCAGCCTGGTCGGCCTGGGCCTGGCTGTCCCGGTAGACAAGAGCCACCGTCTGGCCGACCCCGACGCGCTCCCCCTCTCCCCGCGTCATGTCCACAATACCGCTTTGGGCGGGAAGCACCTGCTCCGCCCGAACCAGCAGGCCGTCGGTTTCTACGCTGTCTTGGGCGGTGTAGGTGTAGGCCAGCGTGGTGGTAAACGGGTCATTGAAGGTATCAAACACATAAAATCCAAAATAAATGGCCAATGCCGCTGCAACGGCGACCATGACAAATGTGATAAGGGAGGTCCCTTGCTTCATGGCGTTCTCTCTTTCTTTTTGGAGCGGGAGATGGACAAAGACCTGTCTGGAGTGATAGATTGCCCCTCCTATGCGCTTATTCCGTCCCTCCCGGCTCGGTCAAAGGGACAGGCCTTTCGGGGGTAATGGTGGAAATGGCATGCTTGTAAACGAACATCTGTTTTCCGTCGCCGGTGAGGACAACGGAAAAGGCGTCGAACCCGGTGACGTATCCACGCATCTGAAATCCGTTCATCAGAAAGACGGTGACCGGGCGGCGCTCCCGGCGCAGCTGGGTGAGGAAAATTTCCTGGAGGTTGTTGCTTTTTTGCATATGTAGCACTCCTTTTTTCTTTACGGTCCGGGCGCAATTCCGCGCAAGACCTGAGTGCCTCTATAATATACCAAATTCTTCCAGATATCCTGTCGAAGCCTGACAGGCTGCCGTAAAATCCGGATCATGATCCCACCAAATCCACTTGGCGGCGGAATTGCGTTTCAACCAGGTCAGCTGCCGTTTGGCATACTGACGGGAGCGCAGCTTAATCTCCTCCCCGGCCCGGAACACCTCTCCGCCGCTGCGAAGCGCGGTGGCCATGTCCTTATAGCCGATGGCCTGCATGGCGGTGCAGCGATCAGGCACCTTGCTATCCAACAGGGCCTGAACCTCATCGGCCAGGCCGTCTGCCATCATCTGATCCACCCGCCGGTCAATGCGCGCCCACATATCCTCTCGCCGCTGAAAGGCCAGTGTCAACGTGAGCGCGTCGTAGCGAGGGGGGATGGCTTGGGTCTCGGCGTTGTGCTGGGAGATCGTTTTCCCGGTGGTGAGATAGACCTCCAGCGCGCGAATGATCCTCTTTCCATCGTTTGGGTGGAGGCGTGCTGCGGTGTCCGGGTCGCCTTTGGACAGTTCCGCCAGCAGAGCCGCGCCTCCCTCCTTCTTTATCCGCTCCTCCAGCTCTCCCCGCAGGGAGCTTTTTGGAGAAAAGGCGGCAAAGGTGCGCCCGGACAGCAGCGAGTCAAGGTACAGCCCCGTTCCACCGGCGAGAATGGGCAGGTGGCCGCGGGCAAGAATATCCTCTATGCAGTGGGCCGCCATATCCACATACCGGGCGACCGAGAAATTCTCTTCCGGGTCCGCCACGTCGATCATGTGGTGGGGGACGCCATGCATTTCCTCCCGGGTAGGCTTGGCGGTGCCGATATCCATCCGGCGGTAGACCTGCATCGAGTCGGCGGATACCACCTCGCCATTGTGACGCAGGGCCAGAGCCACCGCAAGCTTGGTCTTGCCCGAAGCGGTGGGGCCATTGATGACGAGAATCTTGGGCGGCGACATAATCGCGCCTCCTTTTCTTGCAGTTACATGTTTGCAGCTACATCGGCGGCATGGGCCAGCTGGTCAACGCATCACTGGCCGCTGAGGCCAGAGCAATCATCCCGTCCAGGCTTGCTTGAAATTCCCCGATGTCATACTTTCCCGCGTCGATATATTGCTGCAGTTCCTGGCGGGTCATGCCAAAGAGGGAGGTGCCGCTGTCTGAACAGTCGTTGCCATCTCCGCTGCCCAGAGCCGACGTGCTCCCATGCACATCCAGCACATGATCGCGCCCCAGAGTGGGGGCGGCGGGGTACACGGCCAGGGCAAAGCCGGGATACCGCTCCAGAGCCTGGCGTAGATCCAGATCACGTA
>JAYFPV010000105.1:0-8106 GCA_034927465.1 Lawsonibacter sp. | reverse complement strand
ATCCCGGGTCGTATCCAACAATACGACCCGGGACGAAATCATTTTTTATGATTCCGCGGTACCACCCGCGTTGCTCCTCCAACAAGGAGCCTCTTTCGAGCCCCAGTAACGTGGGGAGGACGGACGGCCCTCAAAAAGGTGTTTCCTCTTCGAACCGTCAGCTCAGAAGCGTTGCGCAGCCCCATCTTTCCGAACCAAGCTTTCAGCACAGTGGCCTGGTCTCTCTGTCGAATGTCTTAGGGTGCGGTCTTCGTCGGCGCTTTTTTCTTATGCGGGAATTATACACTGCTCCAGTTTGCCTTGTCAAGGGGCGTTTTATACAGAAACCCAAAAACGCGGCGCTTGCAGTTCTGGTATTTTTATGCTAAAATTGTTTTTTATAAGCTGTTTATTCCACATAAGGAGGCCATGTTATGGAAGCCATCCTTTCTTTACTGTTCTTGGCTAATGGCATGCTCATCTTGTACCAGATCATCCGCGTTGCCGTCCGAGAAGGGGTATCAGAAGCCCTGAAACAGCGAAATCAGACCGGCAGCTCCCTGAAGTGAGGTGGTCTCCATGCTGGATTGGAACGATTTAGAACATCAGTGTCGCACCTGCCAAAAATGTGCTCTGGCGGACACCCGGCACAACGTGGTCTTCGGGGTCGGCCCCCGAGATGCCGAGATCATGTGCATCGGAGAGGGGCCCGGAGAAAACGAGGACTTGCAGGGAGAGCCCTTTGTTGGCCGGGCCGGCAAGCTGCTGGACGATATGCTGGAGCTGATCGACCTGAACCGCAAGACAAACGTATATATCGCCAACATTGTGAAGTGCCGTCCGCCCCAAAACCGCGATCCGCTGAACACCGAACAGGACACCTGTATGGAATATCTGCGCAACCAGGTGGCCCTTGTCCGCCCCAAAATCATCGTATGTCTGGGCCGCATTGCCGCCACACGTCTCATCCGAGAGGACTTTAAGATTTCCCTGGAACACGGCCTTTGGGTTGAAAAATCCGGCTTTTCTATGACTGCACTGTTTCATCCGGCCGCCATTTTGCGGGACCCCCGGCGCAGGCCCGAAACCTTTGAGGATTTGAAGAAGATTCAGGCGAAAATCCGCGCAGTCTGCACCCGAACCTATTGACAAAATCAGCATCCGCCCAAACCCGGGTGGATGCTGATTCTAATTGTGTTCCGCAGGGCGTATGTGTTACGGTTGTGTTTCGCGGCGGAACTTCTCCATGTATGTCTCCTGCAGCAGCTTCAGCCGCCTGGGATCCTTGCCCCCCACCGAGATGCCATCGACGGACGCAACCTGCATGCACAGGGCGCTGCTGCTGGTCACGATGATCTCGTCGGCGTTCATCAGCTCCACCATGGAGTAAGGCCGTTCGTCCACCGGGATCCCGTGTTCTCCGGCCAAAGTCAGCAGGTGTTTCCGGGTAATTCCGGGTAAAATCAGCTCATCCGTGGGCGCCGTGCGCAGCACCCCGTCCGTCAGGATGGAAATGTTGCTGTGGGCACACTCAGTTACTTGGGACCCGCGGTGGAACACCGCCTCGTCACAGCCACGCTCCACTGCCCGTTGGCTGGCCAGCACACTTGGAATCAGGTTCAGGGTTTTGATGTTGCATAAGTAAAAGCGCCGGTCCTCCTGCGAGATCAGCCGATACGGCTTATCCAGCGGCTTCATGGCATAAGGCCGCACATAGATCATCAGTCCCGGTTTCGCCTCCGCAGAGGGGAACGGGTGGTTGCGCGGACTGACCCCCCTGGAAATCTGCCAATACAAAAACTGAATTGGGGTTTCCTCCGCCGCGTCAATGACCTTCTGTAATTCCGCCTTTATCTGGCCGCGCTCCATGTGGAAGGGAATCTCCATCAGCCGCAGACTGTTGTACATCCGGTCCAGATGCTCTTCCAGCGCGAAGGGGATCTGATTTGCCACACAAGTTGCCTCATAAATCCCGTCGCCGAATTACAGCGCCCGGTCCCCCATGGGCACGGTCATCTCTTCCAAGGGGCCAATTACCCCATTGTAGTACCCTACTTCCTTCATGTTTCCATTCGCGCTCCCTTTTCATATGATTCAATCTCAATGCCAGCCCGAATTTCCTAGCTGCGCATCAGATAAATGCGCCAGACAAACTCGGCACAGGCAAAACCGACCAATGCTCCCGCCAGAATATCAGACGGGTAATGAACTCCCACATACAGCCGCGACAAACCCATTAGAACTGCCATCGTCATGGCAAGAATCTTGACCCAAGTCCATGTTTCCGGTAGGGCCCGCCAAAAGATCATGGCCGCGGCAAATGCCGCGCAGGTGTGTCCCGAGGGAAAGGAGTTTGGATCCCACTCCTCAATCAAGGGGACCAGCCCCTCCACATGCAGCCACGGCCTTGGCCTGGTCACCAGAGGTTTTAAAACCAAATTGGTTCCAATCAGTCCCAGCAGCATGGCGGTAATCGCCAATACACTCGCCTGTCTGGTTATTTTAGCGCATAGCAGACAGCCCGACAGTACAAGCCAAAGCAAGCCGTAATTTCCAAGGGAGGTATACGTCTCTACCAAGGGATCAAGGGCACTGCTCCGAAGATCCTGAACTGCCAACAGGACACCCACATCCATGCTCTGGAGCGCACTTATCATAGTTTCCCGCCTTTCTGTTCTTGACCAGTCCTTTTCAGTCGCTTATAATAATGTCTACCAAATCAATTGCAACGAGGCTGATTCGCGCGGCGGCGGCAGCACAGGAAGCCCTTTCCCGATACGCCTTGACGTTCAACGTGTACAGATTTGTCCTGTATCCACAAATATGGATACGCCGCCTGTTCCTGTATTGCGTCTTATTATAACGACATTTATTCCGCCGCGCAAGGTGCTTTTTCCCGATTTCACCTGTTCAGCTTTCATTCTTTACAATACGCCTGAACGTCACCGCCCGCTTCAATCACTTTTTATTTTTAGGAGGCTTCCCGCTGTGAAGCAAATCCTTTGCCTGTCCAATGACCCTTGGAGTTCCTGCCCGGGCCGAACCCAACAGCTGATTTCTCGTCTAAAGGACACACAGATTTTATACTTTTTCCCCGCCGAGCAGAGCCCAGGTCGCATCCTTTTGCAAAAAAGCCGCCAGGTTCGCCCAAATGTGACGGTATGCCCCCTTCCTTCGCGGCTGCTTCCAGTGGACGAGCGTCACGGCTATTTTTTTCGCCTTGGTCAGCACAGACTAGGGCGGTTTGTGGCCGAGCAGGCCGCCCGGCACCGCTTTCGGGAGCCGCTGCTGTGGACGACCAATCCAGAGCAGGTTCATCTTCTCGACCTGCTGCATTACGACGGTCTGGTGTATGACTGCGACCGGGTCTGGGACAGCCTGCCCCCCACGTGGGAGGGCTGTCTGGCCAACGCTGCCGACGTGGTCTTTGCCGCCTCCTCTCAGCTTTGCGACCGGCTGTCCCCATGCAGCCCCAACATTGCGCTGCTGCCAAACGGGGCTAACTATCCTCTGTTTTCGAGTGAGACCGCCATCCCACGTCCCGACCCCCTGCCTCAGCTTTCCGGGCCCGTGCTTGGCTGGGCAGGTACCATTCACGAGGAGCTGGATCTGTCTCCCCTGCTTTATGCCGCCCTGGAACAGCCAAACTGGACCTTCCTTCTGCTGGGCCGTCAAAAGGGCAACCATCTGCTGTCCCGCCTGCATCGGCTGCCCAACATAGCGTTTGCCGGCCCTTGTCCCCTGTCCGAGGTGCCAGACTGGCTGTACCGCTGTGACGTGCTGCTAGACTTTCTTCAGGAAGACCGCTCCTGCGACGACGTGATTTCTCCCCGCATCTATGAATACCGGTGCACCGGAAAACCTGTGGTCTCCATGCTGTGGCCCGATCAGGTGGAGCCGTTTCCCGACGTGATCTATGGGGCCCATTCGGAGCAGGAGTTTCTTACCCTGTGCCACCACGCACTGGAGGAGGCCCAGGATTTCGTGTCCCAGCGCCGTCGCGCCCATGCCGCCGCCGCGGCCTGGCCAAACCGTGCCTCTGAGGTCATCCGGATTCTGGGCACCGCGGGCCTGCTTTAGGTCCTTTTTCCCGTTATCCTCGCCCTGGCTGACAACTTTGCCGTTCTTTTTTCTCCCGATCCTTGTACAAGTCTACGAAAATGTTGTGCCCCCTTGCAAAATCCGCGAATTTTGGATAAAATTAAGTTCCAACATGTCGGTATTGAACAAGGAGGTTTCTGCCATGGTCAGCTCTCGTCTGATTTGTGTTCAGCCGTCGTGCCAGCGCGGCCAGGGCTTCAACCTGTCCAAAATTCATGATTCATATGCTGCTCAGGCTATCTGTACCCGCAGATAGCCTGAACTTTTTCGAAAAGGAGAAAAATCCATGAAAAAAATTGCCATTCTTATGGGCTCCGATTCCGACTGGCCGGTGGTAAAAGGGGCCTGTGCCCAACTGGATGAGTTCGGCATCCCCTACGAGGCCCATATTCTCAGCGCCCACCGCACCCCGGCTGCGGCGGCTGAATTTGCCCAAAACGCCCGAAGAAACGGCTTCGGCGTACTGATCTGCGCCGCCGGCATGGCCGCCCACCTTGCGGGCGCCTTTGCCGGAAATTCCACACTTCCGGTCATCGGCATCCCCATGAAGGGGGGCGCCATGGATGGTCTGGACGCTCTTCTTGCCACGGTCCAGATGCCCAGCGGCATCCCTGTGGCCACGGTGGCCATCAACGGGGCCAAAAACGCAGCCGTGCTGGCCACCCAGATTTTAGCGGTGTCGGACGACGCGCTGGCCGCCAAGCTTGACGCCGCCCGCTTAGCCATGGCCGCCCAGATCGCCGAGAAAGAGGCCAAGCTTCAGCACGAGCTGAACGGTTGATTCTTTCCCATGTCCTATCTTGTTCCACGGTTTTTCCGTATCATAGTTCAAAGACAAATCATGATTGTTTGAAAGGAAGTATTCTAGGATGAAAAAGCTGGAGCAGCTGTATGAAGGCAAGGCCAAAAAGGTATTTGCTACCGAGGATCCCAATGTGGTCATCGTGTCCTATAAAGACGACGCCACTGCGTTTGACGGCCTGAAAATGGGCACCATCACCGGCAAGGGTGCCATCAACAACCAGATGACCAATTTCCTGATGCAGCAGCTGGAAAAGGCCGGCGTCCCTACCCACTTTGTGGCGGAACTGAACGAGCGGGAAACCGCCGTCAAAAAGGTATCCATCGTCCCGCTGGAGGTCATCATCCGCAACATTTCCGCCGGTTCCTTCGCCAAGCGGTACGGTGTAGAGGAGGGCATCGTGTTCGACGCACCCACCATCGAGTTCTCCTACAAGAATGACGATCTCCATGATCCGCTCATCAACGACTACCATGCCGTGGCGCTGAAGCTGGCCTCCTTGGAGGACATTGACGCCATCAAAAAGTATGCTTTTCAGGTCAACAACTTTTTGAAGCAGACCCTGCTGGAGTGCGGTGTCACTCTGGTGGACTTCAAGCTGGAATTCGGCAAGACCGCCGACGGCACCATTGTTCTGGCCGACGAGATCTCCCCAGACACCTGCCGTTTCTGGGACTCCAAGACCGGGGAGAAACTGGACAAGGATCGTTTCCGCCGCGACCTGGGCAACGTAGAGGGCGCGTATCAGGAAATGAGCCGCCGGCTGATGGGTAAGTAAGAGAGTTTCTTCGGCCCGTCGTTCCGTCTTCGGCATTTCTTGCTTTGCCGGGTGAAGGGGCCGTTCCCGCTGTCGCCGTGCAAGGCGTTCCATTCTACCAAGTCACTGGAGGATTTGATTGATGAAAAACTCCCATTCTGAGTCCTACGCTGCCGCCGGCGTGGATGTCACCGCTGGGTACGAGGCGGTCAAGCGCATCAAACCCATGGTGGAGTCCACCTATATTCCGGGCGTGATGGGCACGCTGGGCGGCTTTGGCGGCATGTTTGCCCCCGATCTGACCGGCATGAAAAAGCCCGTCCTGGTGTCCGGCACCGACGGTGTGGGCACCAAGCTGAAGCTCGCCTTTTTAATGGACAAACACGACACCGTTGGTATCGACTGCGTGGCCATGTGCGTCAACGACATCATCTGCGGCGGAGCCGCCCCCATGTTTTTCCTGGACTATATCGCCTGCGGCAAGAACGATCCCGCCCGCATTGCCGAAATTGTCTCCGGCATCACCGAGGGCTGCCGTCAGGCCGAGTGCGCCCTGGTGGGCGGCGAGACCGCTGAGATGCCTGGATTCTACCCCGTGGACGAGTACGACCTGGCCGGTTTTTCCGTTGGAATTGCCGATGAGGAGAAGCTGATCGACGGCCGAGCACTGGCCGAGGGGGATGCTCTCATCGGCCTGTCCTCCTCCGGCGTCCACTCCAACGGTTTTTCCCTGGTGCGCAAGGTCTTTGACGTGGAACACACAGACCTAAAGGCCACCTTGGCAGATTTGGGAGGAAAAAGTCTGGGCGAGGCATTGCTGACCCCCACCAAGATCTATGTCAAGGCCGTTAAGGCCCTGCTGAAGGCCGGGGTGGACATCCACGCCGTCAGCCACATCACCGGCGGCGGTTTTTATGAAAATGTCCCCCGCATGATGACCGAGCATCTTACCGCCCAGCTCCGGTTGGACTCCTTCCCCCGGCTGCCTGTCTTCGGGCTGATTCAGACGGCGGGCGGCATTCCGGATCGGGATATGTACAACACCTTCAACATGGGCATCGGCATGATTCTGGCCGTGCCCGCCACCCAGGCAAAAAAGGCGCTGGATCGTTTGTCCGCCGCCGGTGAAACCGCTTATCTGGTGGGCAGCGTGGTCCGGGGCGACGCGGGTGTGGAACTGATCTGATCTTTTTCGGGGGAAGCAATCCCGTGTCCCCTGATACCAAACCGTGGAGGAAGTATCTATGCCCAAGAACATTGCCGTTCTGGTCTCCGGCGGCGGGACCAATCTCCAGGCCCTCATCGACGCCCAGTCCAGAGGAGAGCTTGTCAACGGGCGGATTTCCGCCGTCATCTCCTCCAACGCCGAGGCCTACGCGCTGGAACGCGCCGCCCGGGCTGGCATTCCAGGTCATGTGCTAACCAGGGAGGACTATCCGTCCAGTCAGGCCATCACGCTGGCTTTGGTCGATCGGCTGGCCGAACTGAGCATTGATCTGGTGGTGATGGCGGGCTATATGACCATCCTTACCGGAGAGCTGTTTCAGCGCTATCCCAACGCGGTGATCAACATTCATCCCTCTCTAATCCCCTCCTTCTGTGGCAGAGGATGCTATGGTCTCCACGTCCACGAAAAAGCTCTGGAATATGGAGTCAAGCTATCGGGAGCTACCGTCCACTTTGTCAGTGAGGAGTGCGACGGCGGGCCCATCATTGCGCAAAAGGCGGTGGAGGTGCTCCCCGACGACACGCCGGAGGTGCTTCAGCGCCGCATTATGGAGCAGTGCGAGTGGAAGCTGCTGCCTCATGCCGTCTCCCTGTTCTGTCAGGATCGGCTGCGGGTGGAAGGCCGAACCGTTCGCGTCCTGGACCGGGCCGACTGACTCCGCCGCTTGGTTCCTTGCCTCGGGCGCCGCAGATTGAAAATCGAACCATGCGATATGACTGACGGAAGTGGATGAACCACAGGGAGTATCGCCTCTGAGCTGCCGACCGTCTGGGCGCACCCCGTGAGGAACGTGGTGCGCCCTTTTCGTCGTTTTTGCCGGAAGACATTGACCTACAAAAGGAGGATTCCCATGAAAACACTTGATCTGAACCAACTTTTGGCCAACCACCCCTATCCGGGGCGCGGCATCATGCTGGGCCGTTCCGCCGACCATACCAAGGCGATCATCGCCTACTTCATCATGGGCCGCAGTGAGAACAGCCGCAACCGGGTCTTTGAAGAGACGGGGGACGGCATCCGCACTCTGGCCCATGACGAGAGCAAAATGACCGACCCCTCGTTGATCATTTACCATCCGGTCCGCATTCTGGACAGCGGCGTGACCGTGGTCACCAACGGGGACCAGACCGACACTATCTGCGATTTTCTTTTAGCGGGAAAAAGTTATATGGATGCCCTGCGTACCCGCTGCTTCGAGCCGGATCCCCCCAACTACACCCCCCGCATTTCAGGCGTGGT
>JAYFPV010000346.1:0-6940 GCA_034927465.1 Lawsonibacter sp. | reverse complement strand
TACTTAAGTTCGATATGGCATACAATCACATTGGCATCCGCCGGTATTTCATCGACCGAGGCATGCTCGACCACAATATGACTCAAACCTGCTGCTTTCAATTTTTTACGCAGTTTTGTGGCGCCCATTGCACTGCTGCCCATACCAGCATCACATGCAAAAACAATTTTTTCAACTTTTTTTTCCGTTTTAACTGCGGTCGCCGAATTGCCATAAGCGACGGCCTGCCCTTTGCTTTCTGCCTTCATCTGTTTTACCTGAGTGGTTGCTGTCTCAAGATCCGCCTCATTTTTCCCAAACGCCTTCAGCAGCCCCGCAGCCAGCAGAAATGTCACCACTGCCGCCACGCAAATGCCCATAATATTGGCAAAATACGCGCCTTTTGGCGTCATCAAAAGCTCGGCAAAAATGCTTCCGGGAGATGCTGCGCCAACCAGACCGCCGCCCAGTACAGACAGCGTAAATACGCCGGAAGCGCCGCCGCCGATCATGGCCAAAATCAGAATGGGGTTCATCAGGACGTAGGGGAAGTAAATTTCATGAATGCCGCCTAGGAAGTGAATGATAATGGCTCCGGGCGCGCTGGATTTTGCATTTCCCTTCCCGAACAGCATATAGGCCACCAGCAGCCCGAGACCGGGGCCTGGATTGGATTCGATCATATAGAAAATCGACCGGCCGGCCTCGGCGGCCTGCTCTGCACCCAGAGGAGTGAATACACCATGATTGATGGCGTTGTTCAGAAACAGAACCTTTGCCGGCTCGACCAGAATAGACGTGAGGGGCAGGAGCTTGTGGGCAACCAGCCAGCCAACACCGGCACCCATTGCAAGATTAATCGTTTCCGCAACAGGGCCAATTGCCAAAAACCCAAACACCGCTAAAATACCGCCCAGAATCCCGGCAGAAAAGTTGTTGACCAACATTTCAAAACCGGCCGGTGTTTTTTCGTCTACCCAACGGTCAAACCGTTTGATGACCCAGCCACCCAGCGGACCCATTGCCATGGCGCCCAGGAACATGGGCACGTCCGCGCCGATAATGACACCCATGGTGGCAATTGCACCGACCACGCCGCCGCGCAAGCCGCCCACCATTTTTCCGCCTGTGTAGCCGATCAGCAGCGGCAGCAGGTATGTAAGCATTGGAGAAACCAGCGAGGCAAGTTTTTCGTTGGGGATCCAGCCGGTGGAAATAAACAAAGCCGTGATAAGGCCCCATGCAATGAACGCGCCAATGTTCGGCATTACCATACCGCTGAGAAAGCGGCCAAATTTTTGAATGGATTGTTTCATTGTTTTCCTTCCTCCCGATAACAGTTTGAGAAATTCAGCCGGCCGGCAGTCTTTCTGGTTTCATTATAGTGTTGCGGAATTGTGAATTACAAGGAAAACAGGATTAGGTTTGTCATTGGATATATGTGCCAAATGTTAATATCATATTCTATTAGAAATAGTTAAGATATACAAAAACATTCCGCTGCTAATGCCTGCGTTCCCTGCAACGATAACGCCCCGAATGGTTTGGGTGTTTGGGCATTTTGATTCCATTCGCTGCCCTTTGTGTTGGATTATTTATATTATACACGTTCGGCGTTTTGATTGGAATTTTTATATTCAGAGGTTCGTTTACTGATGGCCGTGTGTAGGGAAGCCTTTTACCCCAGCAGAACGGATCAAATCGAGTCTTGGCGAGATGAGACTGTTTCGTATCGCAGTGCGGTCTGGTTAGTACACGCTAATTAAATATTGAATATATAGGTTTTATCTATATCCTAGTATTCATTTCGCATATTGGACGAGATAGCTTCCTGTAGATATAATTGGTGCACAGTCAAGAGATTGGAGGTGGAAGCAGTGAAAGGCGGAAGCAGAAAGAGTTATTCGGGGCGATGTTGTCCAACTCGATATTTGGTGATGCTGAGTATCCATCGAATGTGCTGAGGAGCAAACAAATGCCAAGGCGGAACAGGAGAAATGGTTCCAAATCCATCATGTAAAAGACAAAAAATCAGCGGACAACCGCGAGAGGAATATCATATGTTAGACATAAAAGATTCAAGCACCTGGAACTTTGAGACCCGTCAGCTGCATATCGGCCAGGAGCAGGCAGACCCCGTCACCGACGCAAGGGCGGTACCCATCTACGCCACAACCTCTTATGTGTTTCACAATTCCCAGCACGCGGCCGATCGCTTCGGACTGCGGGATCCGGGCAATATTTACAGCCGCCTGACAAACCCTACCCAGGGCGTCTTCGAGCAGCGCATTGCCTCTCTGGAGGGGGGCGTGGCAGCCCTGGCCGTCGCGTCGGGTGCCGCAGCCATCCATTACACCATTTCGGCTCTGGCCTGCAGCGGCGAGCACATCGTGGCCGCCAAAACGATCTACGGCGGCACCCACAACCTGTTGGCACACACACTGCCGCTGGCGTCCGGCATCACTACCACCTTTGCGGATCCGGATGTGGAGGGCTCCTTTGAAGCAGCCGTTCAGGAGAACACCAAGGCCATCCTGATTGAGACGCTGGGCAATCCAAACTCCAACATCATCGACATCGAGGAGATCGCCCAAATCGCCCACAAGCATGGCATTCCCCTGGTGGTGGATTCCACCTTTGCCACGCCCTATCTGGTCCGGCCCATCGAATACGGCGCCGACCTTGTAGTCCATTCCGCGACGAAATTTATCGGCGGCCACGGCACGGCCATCGGCGGTGTCATCGTGGACAGCGGCAAGTTCAACTGGAAGGAGTCGGGCAAGTATCCCTGGATTTCCGAGGCCAATCCCAGCTACCACGGCCTGTCCTTTGCCGACGCGGCGGGCCCGGCGGCCTTAGTAACCTACATCCGTGCCATTCTGCTGCGGGACACCGGCTCGACCCTGTCCCCGTTCCACGCATTCCTGTTCCTGCAGGGGCTGGAGACCATCTCCCTGCGTGTGCAGCGGCATGTGGAAAACGCGCTGAAGATCGTGAACTATCTCAGTAAGCACCCCCGGGTGGAGGCGGTCCATCACCCGTCACTGGAACAGGAACCCAGCTACAAGTTGTACGGAAAATATTTTCCAAACGGTGGCGGCTCTATCTTCACCTTTGAAATCAAGGGGGACGACAAGACCGCGCAGAGATTCATTGACAATCTGGCCATTTTCTCTCTGCTGGCCAACGTAGCCGACGTGAAGTCCCTGGTGATTCACCCCGCCAGTACCACCCACGCTCAGCTGTCCGGCGAAGAGCTGCTGGATCAGGGGATCAAGCCAAACACTATCCGTCTCTCCATCGGCATAGAAGACGTCAACGACCTGATCGCTGCGCTGGATACGGCTTTCCAGGCAATCAAATAAGGAGTGGAAATCGACAGCGCCCATGATGCATCCGGAACGCATTTATGTTCCAGATTCGCCATGGGCGCTGTGTGTGAAGAGACGTTTCTCAATTTGTGCGGCGGTGGACGATACCGAGCGGAATCGGCCGTGTTTCAGATCCAAGGATACAAACAAGAGAGACCCCCTGGCAGTTCGGAGCGCTGAAAATCCGAATTGCCAGGGGGATATGGGTTGTGTTTTCGGAATGCGGTGTTACATTCTTTTGTGCCGTCAGACCTTTAAAGCATAGTCGAAAAAATAGATTTGATATGAATTTTACCGTCATCCTATTGCATTGATTTATATTTCGCGTTAAAATGAAAGAAAATATTGGAAATATATCTTTGCGCGGAGACGGATTAAGACGGTCTGGCGCACAGCTTGGAGTGAATGCAAATGGACGCTCGCCAGGACCAGCAGTTTTTTGCTGTTTTAAACGGTAGCCATATCAAAACTGTATATCAGCCGATTTATTCTTTGCAAAACGGGAGTATTTTAGGCTATGAAGCGCTGAGCAGGATTTGCCTGCCGGAGTGTGAACTGAATATCGAACAGCTCTTTAGCATCGCCAAGCATGTTCGGAAGCTTTGGGAACTGGAAAAACTTTGTCAGACGACCGCGCTGGAAAATGCAGCGAGAAAAAGTCGTAGCTCAAAACTTTTTTTGAACGTAGATCCGAATGTGATCTACGATCCGGAGCTGAGAGCCGGGTTTACGCATGAAAAGCTGCAAGAATATGGACTTAATCCAGACGATCTTGTCTTTGAAATTACAGAGCGGAGCGCCATCGGAGAAATGGAAAGTTTCACGGCCTCCATTACGCATTATCAAAAGCAAAAGTTCAAAATTGCCATTGACGATTTTGGCGCGGGCTATTCGGGGTTGAGTCGGGTGTGCGCGTTGCGCCCGAATTACATTAAGCTTGATATGACAATTGTACGGAATATCCACGAATTTGCCAATAAAAGCTCTCTGGTCAGTGGGATTGTAAAATTCTGCAAAGAGATGGACATTGCTCTGATCGCCGAGGGAATTGAGACAGAGGCGGAGCTGGATACGCTGATCCGACTGGGTGTGGATTATGGGCAGGGGTATTATCTGGGCCGGCCGCAGGAAAATTTTGCAGAACCGTCGATGGAGTTAAAACTGGCAATCAAAGAGAAGTGGAGCAGAGCCGCCATTTTTGTGCAGCCGCTTTCGGTGTTTGTCACCGTGGACTCCATCTGCCGACGGGAGGAGGCGGTGCCGGCCGACGCCCCGGCGATGGAAGTGTTTCAGCAGATGCAGCAGGATGAGCAGCTGGGCGAACGATTTGTGCTGAATCCGGATGGAGCCATCTGCGGCGTGTTGACCCGCGGGTATCTATTTGAGCGCTTCGGCGGTCAATTTGGGTACAACCTCAGCATGAAACGCAGAGCGGGACAGCTGGCACGAAACAGCTTTCTGCAGGTGGAGCGCTCCGCCACCATTGACGACGTGGCACGTCTTGCAATGGAGCGGGATCCTTCCTGCGTATATGACTCTGTGGCAGTAACGGACCATAACCTTTATTACGGAGCGGTTTCCGTACGGGATCTGCTGATGGCAGCCATCAGTATCCAGGTGCAGCGGGCCACACAGGTCAACCCTCTGACTGAATGGCCGGGAAATGCCGTTATCCAGAGCACGATTTCTCGTGCGCTGAAAGAAGCAAAGCCATTTTCCATCATATATCTGGATCTGGACAATTTCAAAGCTTACAATGATGCCTATGGCTTTACCAACGGAGATCGGATGATTAAGATTTTGGCCGATACCATCCGAACCTGCTGTCGGGATGAGGATTTGAAGGGGCATGTCGGAGGGGACGATTTTGTACTGGTCTCTCATCTCTGCCAAAAAGAAGCCATCCAATTGCTGTGTGAGCGGATTGTTTGTACCTTCAGCGAGTCCATTCGTTCTTTATACAACGACGAGGATTGGGACCGGGGGTATATCATCTCCCGAAACCGCCATGGATTCACAGAAGAATTCCCGATTGCCACACTATCGGTCGCCGCAGTGACCAGCGAGCAGAACAGTTTTACCTGTATGGAAGAGTTGTCTCAGGCGGTTGCCAAGGCCAAGAAAAAAAGCAAGCAAATTCTGGGCAACTCCATTATTGCCGTTTAGCAGTTTCCATGCAGAGATCTGCCGGAACGGATGTCCGTTCCGGCAGTTTTTTGCGTTTGCCGGGACCATCTCGCGGCCGGAGGCTGTACGCATCTGCGCAAGAAACATTGAGCGGCGAACCGGATCAGCAAAAAAATGCCATTGGAATTCCAGCCAAATAGATACGAACCCTCTCCATCGGACGGAACCTTCCATTGGGGGAAAAGAACGGCGCTAAGGGGGCGGAAATTTGCCGACAGGTGAAGCCAACTGTCCGGAGACAGCAGGCGCCAAAACAGGTGTGCGCCTGGAAAACGGACCGGAGATCTCCACTTCGGGAGTCTCAGCGAAACTTATTTAAGAGGCGATCCAGAAAGGGTGGTCTGTTGACAGACGGTTTGCCCGCGTTCCGAGTGGCTTCGTCCATAAAATACTGCTGGCAGTCCAGTACCTTTTCACCGTTCGGCGCGGCCGCACCGTAATTGCCGTCCGGCAAGAGCATTCTGGCCTTTGCGTGATCGGAACGCTGAATCTGAAGAATATGCAAAACCCGGCGCTTGAGCTCCGCATCCAATACCGGGCAGGCAATTTCCACCCGACGCTCCGTGTTTCGAGTCATCAGATCCGCCGAGGCCAAGTATACCTGCGCCTGCTCTCCTTCGCCAAAGGAATACACCCGCGCATGTTCCAGAAATCGGCCGACCACGCTTGTGACCGAGATATTTTCGGTTAAAGTCGGAACGCCGGGAAGAATGCAGCAGATTCCACGGACGATTAAAATTACCCGCACGCCGACCTGCGAGGCCGCCTGCAGCTTGTCGATGATTTCTCGATCGGTCAGGGAGTTCATCTTAAACAGCAGCTGCGCCGGTGTTCCGGACAGTGCTTTCTGGATCTCCAGGTCGATCAGCCCCAGAATGCGGCGCTTGAATCCGCCCGGCGCGACCAGAAGCGTCGAATATTCCCCATTCAGGTTGGCGATGGACATGTTTTTGAAAAACAGCATCGCATCCCGTCCAATTTCTTCGCTGACGGTCATCAGGGAAAAATCGGAGTAGAGCCGAGCTGTTTTCTCGCTGTAGTTTCCTGTGCCGATCTGGGTGATATATTGCAGCTTGTTTTTCTCCCGCCGCGTAATCAGACAAATTTTGGAGTGAACCTTCATGCCGTCGAACCCGTACAGAATCCGGCAGCCCGCCTCTTCCAGCCGTTCTGCCCACGCAATATTGTTTTGTTCGTCGAACCGCGCGCGCAGCTCCATGAGCACAGTGACTACCTTTCCCTTTTCTGCGGCCTCAATCAGATACGCGGCCAACCGGGAGTTTGTATCGATCCGGTACAGCGTGATTTGAATGGACAATACCGCAGGGTCCTCAGAGGCCTCTTTGACCAGTCGTAGGAAGGGCTCCATGCTTTCGTAGGGGTAGTACAGCAGACTGTCTTTT
>JAYFPV010000467.1:0-2679 GCA_034927465.1 Lawsonibacter sp. | reverse complement strand
CTGCTGACCTGCCGCAGCATTCTCTCTCCGCTGCGCACCGAGCCGGACGGTTTCGGCTGGAAAGGCGGATAGGTTAAAGCCATCTTCCGTGTCTCCGGCAGCTTTGTTTCCAGCTCATAGGCGTAAGACATATCGATTGGCGCCATGGTTCGGAATACCTGTTCTTTCCGCAACCCCAATGCCTTGAGCAAATATTGCTGAAATTCGCCGTTTAACTTGTTGCCCACCTCCAGCCGAACCGCAGCTAGCCGTGCCCGTCGCTTGAGGACCTTTTTCATGTGCACGCGGAAGTCTTCGTCCAGCTCATAGGCCTCGTCGTCCGGATTGACGTCGGCATTCCGGGTCACACTGAGGATCGTTTTTTCTTGAATTTTGTATATGTCAAACAGCTTTTCCGCATAGGAATAGATCAAGGTTTCCGCCAACACATACCGCAGCTCCCCATCCGGCAGAAAAATTGTGCGGGGCAGGGCTTTTGGAACGGGAATCAGCCCGAAGCGCATGGTGTCCTTGAACGCCAGCATGACAAACACATACAAGGCCTTGTTTCCCAGGTGCGGGAAGGGGTGATGACTGTCGATGATCTGCGGAGATAAAACCGGCTGCACGTACGACTCGAAGTACTTTTGAAGAAACTTCTTTTCACGATCTGACAGCTCTCCCATGGAGAGATTGTAAATTCCGCTCTTGCGTAGCTGCTCCTGCAGGCACAAATACGTCCGTTCCCGCATTCCATTCAGGCGATGTGCGGCTTGATAGGCCACAGACAGCTGTTTTTCCACAGACATTCCGGATTTGTTGTCGATGTGAACTTGTTTCAGCAGGGACAGATCATAAAGGCTTCCCACACGAATCATAAAAAACTCGTCCAGGTTGCTGGTGAAAATAGAGAAAAACTTCAGGCGCTCAAAAAGCGGCACTGCTGGATCGTTGGCTTCTTCCAGAATTCGCTCATTGAACTTAAGCCAGGAGAGCTCCCGGTTTTGTGTAAAGTTCGTGTTGTGCGACGCCTGCTCGGTCATTGACGTGTTCCTCCCAATACCCGGTCGTACAAATAGCCTTCCCGGATGCCGAAGCTGCTGACGAGAATTCGGCTACTACGGCAGTGTCTTGCGACCGTTTTGAGCACAATCAGGCCCGGCAGCAGAGTCGAAACACGGTCCGGCGCGGTTCTGAGAATTGTTTTCAGGGCGAAACGGTCTGACTTTCGGAGCATCTGTATCATCTGGCAGAGATTTTCGTAGGAAAATTCCCGGTTGCCCGACGGTTGATCAAACATGAGATTGTGAATCTTCAGTGCTGTGCGTACCGTTCCGCCCACCCCGTAAAGAAGATCGGACCCAGCCCCCTGCAGATGAATGGTGTCCATCAGCCGACCTTTCACATCCTGACGGATGGCATGATACTCCGACTGGCGGGGAAAGAACGCCCGAACGTAGTTCAGATACAGGTTCAGGCAGCCTACCGGCAGGCTGGAGGCCAGTAAAATAGTCCCGTTCTGAACTTCCACAATCTCTGTGCTGCCGCCGCCGATATCCACCAGAACCCCGTTGTCCAGCTGGGCGGCCTGGCTGACGCCGACAAAGTCCAGCCGCGCTTCCTCCTCACCTGACAGGACGTCCACGGAAATCCCGGTCTGCTCGCGGAGATAAGATACCGCTTCTTGCGTGTTGTTAATGTTGCGCAGTGACGCGGTGGCAAAGACGTAAAAATCCGCAACGCCAAAATTCGCAAGAATATTTTGAAACTGCCGCAATACGTCGCAGGCTTTCTCCATTCCGGCCTTGGATAGAGTGCCTTTTTTTACATATGCCGACAATTCGGCCGTCTCCTTTTTATGGATGAGCTGATGAACGCCCGGATGATCTGTATTGTAAATCGACATTCGAATGGTGTTGGAGCCCATATCAATGATTCCACAAATCATAACCTGCACCTAATTTCTTTCATCTGCGGCTGTTCCGAAAGCCGGCGTTCTGAATTTATTCGGACCCAATAAAAAGATGCCCCAAAACACGGGTCAACATGCGTCCTATGTCTTATAACATGAGTTTGATTGCCAGGGGCAGTCCCTTTGTTGCAATGGAATACGGTTACTATAGCAAAACAATGTGAATTCCGGCCTTTTGATTTCACAAAATCCATGTAAAATTTATTGTTTTGATAAAAACTGCCCAGCGGGAAACAAAGAGTCGACTGTTTTAATATCAAATCAAATGTCAAGGTACACGACGTTTAAAAAACGGCGTAAGACGGGCGTTTCATGTGGCCTGTCGGAGCATAAGCGCCTGCAGTGCAGGTGCTCTGCATTTGCGGGCTGTGCTTGCGGTTCGGCGCGGCCTGGTTCTGATATTTCCAGAAAGAAAATCTGTAGTATGAAAATATTTATCACGAAAACGCCCCCGTGTGCAAGACTCCTTGCACACGGGGGCGTTTTGTTCGAACGGACTTCTGAAGTGCTGAGTTAACTCAGCCAATGCCGCCGTAGTAAGCACCGGCGATCAGCGCGATTAGCGCGCAGGCGCAATATACATATTTGGCCAGGGGATAAAACCAGTTGCCGATGGGCTTTTTGCTGCCCGCGTTCACACTCTCGAGAGCAAACTTCTTTCCGGCGACCCAAAGGAACATGATACCGGCAAGCAGGGCGCCCAGCGGGCAGATGTAGATGGAGACCAC
>JAYFPV010000038.1:0-3097 GCA_034927465.1 Lawsonibacter sp. | reverse complement strand
AAAGCTTTCAAATATTCCATATTAATCTCACCTCTATTTTGTAACAGAAATGGCGATGGCGTGGCAGATACCGGGGATGGATTCCCCCTGAAAGGAAGCGGTGGGGGAATGGAGAGCCCCGGTGGGACAAAAGAGAATGTTTTTCCATTTGCCCTCCCGCATACCATTCAGCAGATATCCAGTGAGTACCGAGGCGGAACAGCCGCAGCCGGAGCCTCCGCAGTGAACATCTTGGGCATCCAGGTCAAAGATGAGGGTTCCGCAGTCGGCGTGGTTGGACAGCTCGATCCCGTCGCCGCGCAGCAGCTCCAGCAGAAGCTCGCTGCCCAGGCGGCCCAAATCGCCGGTGACGATGAGGTCATAATAATCAGGAGCGCGCCCCGTATCCTTCAAATGGGAAGAAATGGTGTCGTAAGCCGCCGGCACCATGGCGGCGCCCATGTTGTTGGCGTCCTTAATGCCTTTGTCCACGATCTTGCCCACGGTCACATGGGTAATATAGGGGCCAGGGCCTTCCCGGGCCAGGATAGCGGCCCCAGAGCCTGTAACCGTCCACTGAGCGGTGGGGGTGCGCTGGCCTCCGTATTCCAGTGGGGTGCGGTACTGCCGCTCAGCAGAGCAGAAGTGGGAGGACACCACCACCCCGGCCCATTCGCCGAAGCCTCCGTCCAGGGTCATAGAGGCCAAAGCCAGCCCCTCCCCCATGGTGGAGCATGCCCCGTACAAGCCGAAAAATGGGACATTCTGTTCTCGGGCGGCATAGGAAGAACCAATACACTGGTTGAGCAGATCGCCTGCAAACAGCCAGTCCAGATTGGAAACAGACTGACCTGACTTGTTCAGCGCCAAGCGCAGAGATTGCTTCTGCATGGCGCTCTCCGATTTTTCCCAGGTGGACTCACCGAAGGTGACATCCTCGGCAATGTAGTCAAAGGAATTGGTCAGGGGACCTTCTCCCTCCTTTTTCCCTACCACGTTGGCATGGCCGGCAAAGGAAGGCGGATTGGCCAGCGCCACGGTTTGACTGCCTAATTTTTTTGTTGTCATATAAGATCCCTCGCAGTTACATAAAAAGTTGTGGATAGTTTGCTACCAAAGTGAAAAACTATCCGGGCTGTGGGAGAAAAAGTGACATAACCTGAAATTTATCAGGCGGTTGGTCTGGTAAAGCGGGGGAAAATCCTGTATAATGCAGTTAAAAAGGAGAAAAAGGAGAAATCGGTATGCCACAGTTTGACCCGCAGAAATATGCCTATCCCTCCCGCCGAACTGTGGTGTATGCGCGGCATGGGATGGCATGTACCTCACACCCCTTAGGTGCTCAGATCGGCCTGGACGTCATGAAGGCGGGCGGAAACGCGGTGGATGCAGCCGTGGCCATGGCGGGGGCCATGCCGCTGCTGGAGCCGACAGGAAACGGGCTGGGCTCCGACTGCTTTGCGCTGGTCTGGATTGAACGGGAAAAGAAGTTATACGGTCTGAACGCCAGCGGTGTGGCCCCAATGGCGCTCAGCGCAGAGACGGTGAAACAGCTGGGCTTTGACGAGATGCCAAAGGCTGGCTGGATTCCGACCATGGTGCCGGGTGCTCCCGCCGGCTGGGCTGAGTTGAGTCGCCGGTTTGGCACAAAATCGTTGACCGAGCTGTTCACTCCGGCCATTTCTTACGCCCGGGAGGGCTGCCCGGTTGCAGTGAATCTGGCCCCACAGTGGGAGCGGGATTCCAAGCGGATTGCCGCTGCCGGACAGAAGGACCCGGCCCCGCATGCCTACTGGTTGAAGTCTTTTATGAAGGAGGACGGCACGCCCTACCGGGCGGGGGAGCTCTTCCGCTGGGAGGAGTACGCCCATACACTGGAGGAGTTGGCAGCCACCGGGTGCGAAAGTTATTACCAAGGCCCCATCATGGAAAAGATTGTGGCGTTCAGCCGCCAGACCGGTGGATACTTCTGCGAGGAGGATTTCAGAACCTATCGACCCCAGTGGGTGGAGCCCATTACCGCTGATTACAAGGGCTATACGGTATGTGAGATCCCGCCAAACGGCCACGGCATGACCGTCCTGATGGCGCTGAACATCCTGAAAGGTCTGTCTTTGCCGGAGGAGAAGGAAAGCGCCGACACCTATCACAATATTCTGGAGTCCATTAAGCTGGCCTTTGCCGATACCAGAGCCTATGTGGCCGACCCCAGATACATGAAGACTAAGGTTGAGGATATGCTTTCGGACCGATATGCCGCAAAGAGAAGGAGTCTGATTACCGACCGTGCCTTGAATCCTCAAGCGGGAGACCCCGCCTGCGGAGGAACCATCTACCTGTGTACCGCTGACCCGTATGGCAATATGGTGTCCTTCATCCAAAGCAATTACACCACCTTCGGCGCCGGAGTGGCTATTCCGGGCACTGGAATTTCCCTTCAAAACCGGGGTGCCAACTTTTCGCTGGATACATACAGTGATAACTGCCTGGAGGGGGGAAAACGATCCTACCACACTATTATCCCCGGATTTTTGATGAAGGACGGGGCGGCGGTCGGCCCCTTTGGCGTTATGGGGGCATTTATGCAGCCCCAGGGCCACGTGCTTGTGGTGGTGAACACCATTGATTATCATATGAACCCGCAGGAGGCGCTGGATGCGCCTCGCATGCAGTGGGTGGGTGGAAAAAAGATCCAGCTGGAGCGGGAGGTTCCTGCGCTTGTTGGAAGGAAGCTGGAAGAGATGGGCCACCAGGTTGAGATTTTGAACACAAATGGTTCCATGGGCCGGGGACAGATTATCTGGCGCACTGACAACGGCCTGCTAGTGGGCGGAACCGAGCCGCGGTGCGATGGCATGGTAGCTGCGTGGTGAGCTCGGCTTCCGTGCGACTCAATGAGATGGAGGAGAATCCATGAAAAAACATCAAATTATCTTTGACGCGGAGACAGACGTTCCCGAGGGAATTTATGACGAGCTGGAGCGGGTCATCCTTGCGGCCATGGAAGAGGAGCATGTGGAATTGCCCTGCGAGATTAACGTCCTGCTCACCGATGACGAGGGGATTCGGCAGATTAATCTGGATATGCGAGGTGTGGACCGCCCAACCGATGTGCTGT
>JAYFPV010000020.1:0-2823 GCA_034927465.1 Lawsonibacter sp. | reverse complement strand
ATAAACTTCTATGTTTCAGGATAACATCAGCTTATGCACCTGTCAATTTTCATTTGAAATTAGCCACAAATACACGACAATTCCACCAATATAAAACACAGGTTCTTTATTCTCAGGGCTTGCAAGTTTTAGGCCGTCATTCCTACATACCAATGAAAGCCACTTATGGCAGAACGAAAAAATTCTCTGGAACGGGTTCTTTTGAAATACTGTGATCCACGAACTTTTGCACGGGTTTGAAAATAAGATGATGTGCCAAAACGCCGGAAGTTTCCAACAGGGGTGAAGCGATACGTTTGGATATGAACGGATGGGCATATGGAACAGTTCATCCACCCGGAATATCGTCTGCCGGATTCCAGCATGGCTCCGCAGCGCCGCCCCCAGGCTCTGTCCCTCCTAGATTTTTACACCCAGCAGCGTGGAAAGCTCGCTGTACGCCACGGGGGAAATGAGGCAAACTGTTTTGTTGCCCCGGCTGATGCCGTAGGCGAGGTTGAGGGCAAGCTTCCCTAGAGGAATGTGGCCATGCCTCATGTGTCAAGAAAGAGAATGAAATCAATAGACCGCCTGCGATCTGTAGTATACAAATCGCAGGCGGTCTATTGATTCCGGCCAGTCCGTACCGCCTTGATCCAATTGGCGCGGAGAAAATTAACCGCTGCGGCGCTCTACCAGGATCCATGGAATAAGCTCTGAATCACACGGTTCCCCGTTCATCAGCTTGACCAACTTTTCAGCTGCGGTTCCGCCAACATTTCGATCTCCATGGGAGAGCGAGGTAAGTGGAATCGGGCATAACTCGCTGTATTGACTATTGTCAAAACTGACTACAGCTACATCCTCCGGGACGCGAACACCCTTGCGGAGCAAGAGAGACACCAAATAGTTGGCGATTTCATCGTTATAGCATACGACTGCGGAGCAGCCGCTGATGGTGTTCACGAGATCAAAGGGACAGTTTTCCGACATGAGGAGTTCCTTCAGTTCTGTGTGGTACCAGAAAATATGGCTGTCATCCACCGGAAGCCCGGCATCGCGCAGAGCAGTGGCAAAGCCGGCATACCGGCCGTGTCCCTGAATGTCATCGCTTTTGAAAATACCGGCAATGTTGGTGTGCCCTTTGCGGACCAAGTGTTCCACCAGCTGTCGGCCACCGCCCTCGTTGTCATCCAGCACGGCCGGAGGGCCCTTAAGGTCCGCATAATTGCCGTGGATAAAGACCAGTGGAATTCCATGACTGATCAACTGTCGGTAGAGATCCAGGTTAGGATTAAACAAAGCAGTCTTTGTGCCCTCGACTAGAATTCCGTCTACCGACTGATGCAAGAGCGACTGAAGGATCTTTCGCTCGGTGAGCACTTGGTTCTGGGTGGCGAACAGGAGCGGGGAGCAATTGTTGCGTGAGAGGACATTTTCCACCTCACGAAGCATGGAAGGAAAAATGTAATGACTGATATAAGAGGCGATTACAGCGACAAAACGCTGGGCGTTGGGCTGGGGTTGATGCCGCTCTACAACCCGGGAACCGCTGCCTTGGCGGCGGGTAATCAATCCGTCTTTTACCAGTAGAGAAAGGGCCTGCCGCACCGTTTGTCGGCTGGCGTGAAAGAGGGTAGAAAGAGACTGTTCTGTGGGAAGAACTTTGGTATCGTAAAATTCTCCGGATAGAATCTGTGCCTTCAGCGTGTCTGCAATCTCCTGGTATTTTGTGGCCAAAGGACCACCACCTCCTGGACGCGTATCTCCTGACCTTGTAGAAAGAGCGTCGAGATAGAGTATTTTAAATTTCATCTTATTATAGACAATTTTGGGGGAACATTGCAAGAGAAAAATAAAATTTGTATGAGTTTTTCCAAAGAAAAAATTAATACAAATTTTAAGTAGTACCGTGTCGAAACAAGACAACAAAAACAGAAAACAGAAATTTCGAGAAGAAAAAGAGAATAAAATGGGGATTGGTAGCGAAAAAATCTGATAAACAGGAAGAAAATAACGACTGTAACGCGCTGTTTTAGCTCGGAATTATGTATTTTGACGAAAATATTTAAACAACAAAAGACGGTATGTGCAACTGAAACAACAAGAAAATATTACGAAATTCAACTAATATAGTTGATATTTAAAATTAAATTTTGAATATTGTGAATTTGTATTAATTGAGCATAAGGCAAAATGCATAATTTGTATTGTTATTTGTGTAGAAATTTAATTTATTAAGTACAAATCGTTGACGGGAAGACAGACAAAAGGTATACTTTAAAACAAGAAGACCAATGAGCCGCACAAAGTAGCCCGGAGGTCGGATAAACCCAAAAACTGAGTTAGGAGAAGATGAAAATGAAAAAAGCGATGGCACTGGTTCTTGCGCTTGCCCTGAGTCTTTCCTTGACCGCCTGCGGAGGAGGAAGCAAGAGCGGCGGGAATACCTCTACCCCGGCGCCTACTGCAAGCGGATCGACCTCCTCCTCGGCGGCCGGACAGACAGGGGCCGGAATGAAGATCGGCCTGGCGATGCCCACTCAGTCTTCCGAGCGATGGATCAACGATGGCGGCAACATGAAGCAGAAATTGGAGGCCCTTGGTTACGAAGTAGTTCTTCAGTACGCTGAGGACGATGTGCAGACGCAGGTTTCTCAGATTGAGAACATGATCGCGCAAAATGTGGATTGCCTGGTCATTGCGGCGATTGACTCCGGTGCGCTGACCAGCGTGGAAGCCCAAGCAAAGGACGCGGGAATCCCCATCATTGCCTATGACCGTCTGCTGATGGACACCGACGCCGTGTCTTACTACGCTTCGTTTGATAACGAGGGCGTGGGT
>JAYFPV010000167.1:0-17532 GCA_034927465.1 Lawsonibacter sp. | reverse complement strand
GAATATAACTACAACGAAAAGAAGTATCAGTACGTTGCAGCCCAACACACCTGGCAAGCGGCCCAATATACCTATAGCGCCACGGAACAAACCTTTGAAAACAGTTTTCGCACGCTATACCTTAAGGTGAAGGATTACCAGCAGGTGCTTGCGGCGGCCAAGACTGCCCTGGCCTGTGAAAAGGACAATTATTCCTCGATGCAGTTGAAGCATGAGCAGGGTGCGATTTCCCAGAATAAGCTTCTGGATGCCGCCGACACGGTGAGCGCGGCGGAGGATAAAGTGAACAGCGCGGCAATTGATCTGTTTTCTGCATACAACAGCTACCGCTGGGCGGTGGAGTATGGCATTTTGAACTAAACAGGAGGACCTACATACTATGTCACAGAAACGCATTTTTTCTCTCACTTTGGCGGTTGCGCTGATGCTTTCGATCTCTGCCTGTGGGAGCAAGGGAGATTCTAGCTCTAGCTCCGGCTCATCGGATGCCGCTGCCGGGGTTGCCGTCCAGGTGCAGGAGGTGGCTTCCGGCACCATCTCGACGGAAAACAAGGTGTCCGGCAAAGTGGTATCGGACAACGAGAGCTCCGTTTTCGTGTCCGCCAGTGCCAAGTGTATTGCCGTCTATGTGGAGGCGGGCGATGCGGTTCAGGCCGGCGACAAAATCTGTACGCTGGATCTGGCCAGCACCTTGGCCTCCTACTCCGCGGCCAACATCAGCTATAGTTCAGCCGTTCAGAGTTATCAGGACCAGGCCGCTATTTTTGACAAACAGATTGCCTTGTATGAAAAGAACGTAAACGATTTGAAGGCGCTGTTTGAGATCGGCGCCGCCGCCCAAACCGAAATCGACACAGCCGAGCTGACTCTTCAGTCCGCAAAGGCCCAGCGGGACTCTACCCTGTCCCAGTTGGAGGCCGGAATGCAGAACTATAAGTCCAGTGTGGAACAGCTGTCTACCGTTCTGGAAAACGTGGATGCCAAGGGAAATGTGGTCGCGCCTGTTTCGGGCACTCTGGTTTCCTTGTCCGCGGTCGAGAACAGCTTTGTTTCCCCGTCCATGCCAGTGGCGGTCATTGACGGGGTGGATCAGATGAAGGTCACGGTTTCTGTGTCCGAGGCGCTGGTACCCAAGCTGTCCATCGGCGACGAGGTTGACGTGTTGGTTAGCGCAGTGGGGCAGACCTTTACCGGCGCTATCCGATCGGTGGAGCAGGCGGCCAACGCCCAGACCAAGCTGTATACGGTAACCGTTTCGGTCCCTGCCGAGGTAAACGGCCTGCTGTCCGGCATGTTTGCCGATGTTACATTTCGGACCGATACCTCTGCCGACACCATTGTGGTGCCGACCGAGGCGATTTTGACCAGCGCAGATAAGCAGTACGTGTATGTGGTGGAGGGAGGTGCAGCCAAGTACATTGAGGTGACCACCGGGCTGACCGGAAACGGAGTGACCGAGGTGACGTCCGGTCTGTCTGCGGGTCAGCAGCTGGTGACAGTGGGGCAGGCCTACCTTGGGGACGGCGATGCAGTTCGAGTCGTCGGCCAGGAGGGCTGATATCAGATGAGTATCGCAAAATTTTGCATTAAGCATAAGGTTGCCACGCTGCTGGCTGTCATTCTGATTGTGGTGTTTGGCATTGTGTTTGGCACCCAGCTTCAGATGGCATTGCTGCCGGACATGGAAGCGCCCATGGCTGTGGTTACCTGCTACTATAGCGGCGCAAATCCGAGCGACATTGAGGAACTGGTGACCCGTCCCTTGGAGAGTGCCATTCTGTCGGTGCCGGGCGTGGACAAAGTAGATTCTACCTCTTCCGACAGCATGAGTCAGATTCAGGTTACCTATGTGGAAGGCACCAATCTGGATATGGCTGCTACCAAACTGCGGGAGCAATTTGATCGGGTGACGCTTCCCGAGGATGCGATGGACCCGGTTATCGTAAACATCAACATCAGCGAACTGATGCCCGCAGCCATGGTGGCGTTAATGGGAGATGACCTGGGAGATCTGCAGAATCTGGCGGAGAATGTGGTAGCGCCGGCTTTGGAGCGGATTGACGGTGTGGCCCAGGTGACTATCAGCGGCGGCGTAAAGCAGCAGATTGCCGTCGAAATTGATCCGATCCGGGCTGCCGGCCTCGGGTTGTCAAACGCATATATTTCTCAGTTTCTCGCTGGGCAGAACCTGCTCTACCCCGGAGGCAAGCTGGATAATGGTGTGAAGACCCTGACGGTATCCACCGATGCCAAGTTTCAGTCGGTGGAGGATGTGGCGAATATGCTGCTGACCCTTCCCACTGGCGGTTCCGTCCGTCTGTCCGAGGTGGCCAATGTACAGCTGGAGACGAGCGATCCGGAGGCCGTTGCCAAGGTGGGGGACACGGCCTGCGTCTTCCTTCAGATTTCCAAGCAGTCCTCTGCCAACGAGGTTTCGGTGTCAAATGATGTGGTTAATCGGCTGCAGGAGCTGAGCGCAAAGAATGCAAATGTGCGCTACACCCTGCCCTATCTGGCCAGCGACTATATCAATCGGTCTGTGAATGCGGCCTTCCAGAACATTCTCCAGGGGATGCTGCTGGCTGCCGTGGTGGTGTTTTTATTCCTGCGCCGGGGCGGCGCTACCATGACCATCGTGATTTCTATGCCGGTTTGTATCCTGTCCGTCTTTATTCTGATGAACACCATGGATTTGACCTTGAACATGATGAGCCTGGGCGGCATTGCCATGGGCGTTGGCATGATTGTGGATAACTCCATCGTGGTGTTGGAGAATATTTACCGATTCTTGGCTGAGGGACACAGTCGGATGGAGGCCTGTGTAGATGGGACGAAAGAGGTGACCACCGCTGTGGTGGCCTCCACCCTGACGACCTTGGCTGTGTTTGTCCCGCTGGGTCTTACCACGGGGCTGGCCGGTATGATGTTCCGGGATTTCTGCCTGACCATTGCGTCTCTGATCGGGGCGTCTTTGATTATTTCGCTGACCCTGGTTCCCCTGCTGTGCTACTTTATGATGGACGAGGAGAAGATCAGACGGCAGCAGGAGAAAAAAGCACAGCGGAAGCCCAATGCGTTGGCTGCCCGGGTGGGTGGCTGGATGGATAGTCTGAATCGTGGTTATTTGAGGGTGCTGAACTATTTTATCCGCCACCTGAAAATTGGAATGCTGGTTTCCGTGGGCCTGATAGCGGTCTTCTCCGCCGCTCTGATTTCCACAAAAATGGTGCTGACCCCAGAGATGGATCAGGGCGAGGTGTCCGTTACAATCAATATGCCCATTGGTTCCGGTGTGGAGGAGTCCGCAGCCATTGCGGACCAGGCTGCTGCCATTGTACAGCGGGAGTGCCCGGAGCTGAAAGAGGTCTACTACATTGCTCAGGGTGAGTCGGTGACCATGCGGCTGAACCTGGTTTCCAAGAGTGAACGCGAACGCAGTAGCATTGATGTGGTCAATGCGCTGCGCCCCGCCCTTCAGGACGTTGCGGGCTGTGAGATCACCGTGGATGCATCCGAGTCTATGACGATGGGAAGCAGCGATGATATCAGCGTAAAGATTACCGGAGAAGACTATGAGACTTTGGGCATGATTGCCGACGACCTGGTGGATCGGATTTCCAAGTTGCCGGACGCGGTGGATGTGAGCAGTTCTCTAGCGAAGGAAGTTCCTCAGGTAAAAGTGGTAATCAAACGCGAGGCGGCTGCTCAGTACGGAATTACCGCCGCTTCCGTGGGGGCCGCCGTCCGTGCCGAGCTTACCGGAACGACCGCTACAAAAGTTACCATTGACAACAAGGAACTGGACGTCATTGTACGGGGTGACGAGGCGGCATCCACCAGTCTGGATGCGCTGCGCTCAATGGCAGTCGATTCCTCTTATGGGGGCACGGTGCCCCTGTCCTCTGTGGCGGATGTGGTGGTGGAGCAGGCTCCTCAAAGCATTGCGCGCTCCAACCAGTCCCGCCAGGTGACGGTAACCGGAAATACCATCAGCGGAGACACGACTGCCATTACCAAACAGATTAAATCTATTTTGAGTGGATACACAATGCCAGAGGGGTACACCGCGGAAATTACGGGGGCCTACACCGATATGATGGATAGCTTCCGGGATCTGCTGCTGGCTCTGGTGGTGGCGCTTGGGTTGGTGTACTTTGTTCTGGCCGCCCAGTTTGAGTCGTTTGCGATGCCGGTTATTGTCATGTTGATCCTGCCGGTTGCATTTACCGGGGCCTTGTTTGCCCTACCGCTGACGGGCCGGGATTTGTCCATTATCTCTCTGGTTGCTATCATTATGCTGGCCGGAACGGTGGTAAACGCCTCCATTATTCTGGTGGAATACATCAAGATTCGTCGTGCCATGGGGGAAAGCCGGGAAGAGGCCATTCTTCACGCCTGTCCCCTCCGTGTCCGGCCCATTCTGATGACCACTCTGACCACCGTATTAGCGATGGTACCCATGGCCATGGGGCTTGGGGAGACCAACGAGATGATGTCGGACATGGGAATTACTATGATCAGCGGCATGATGATTTCTACGGTGATTACGCTGGTCTTTACCCCTGTGTACTATTCGGTCATTGACAATCTGAGCCATATGTTCGGGAAAAAGAAAAAGTCGGAAGCCAGCCAATCGCCTGCTCAGGTGTAAAAAACCGGTTCCGATAAAAAAGCAATCTGTTTTAAAGGCGCCCCTGTCTCCGGGGGGCGCCTTTTGCATGGTTCAATAACGAACATCATTTGATATAAACAAGCCCATCACAAATGGAAGACCGAACATGCGCCTTGAGGCGCCGCTAGGAAGAGAGCCTTTCAGGCGAATAAGAAAATCTACCGGCGTAGCCGGTAGATTTTTATTGTCAGCGCTGTGGATTAAAGCCAGCCCGTAATGGTGTGCCAAATGTCCTTGAACATGTCGGCGATGCGGGTCCAGACGGTGCCGTTATCCTTTTTGGCCGCAGCTGCTTGTGCGGCCTCATCCGGCTCAGCTACCTTGATTTCCTGACTGCGCATGACGTACTGAATACTTGCCGTCCCTTCGTTCCGCGCATCGGTCAGAGAGACTGGCTGGGCGCCGGCATCCATCAAAAGGATGTTGTTATCCCCTCCGGCGTGGCTATCCCACTCGTCGGTGATGAGGGCATCAATGGTGTCCTTCGCGTTTCGAATCGTATCCGTCTGACCCAGCCCCTTTGTGGACTTGCGCAGTGCGTCGGCCAGGCCGGAAAGGGCCTGCTTGGTGCCTTCGTCCAAATCGGTTCCGCTGCGCTTCATCAGATCCTCCGCCGACCGGGCGGCGTTGACCAGAGCCGAGATGCTGGTGGAAGCGGAGTCGCTGAACGTCTTTGCATCGTCCAGAGCTTTTTGTGCCTCTGGCTCATAGGTGTTCATAATATTGGTGAGAGATTGGATCTGATCCAGCGCCGTTCCCACATGCTCACTGACCCGAAGGGCCAAATCGGCGGCGCTTTTCAGGTCGCCTGTTGTGGAGGAGAGCGTTCCACTGTGGTCGTCCATTTCATCCAACATATCCTGCATCAAGTCAGAAAGATGCTCCAGATCACCACTGAGATAGGAACTGCCCAGAGAGGTGCACAGGTCGGACAACTGTTGGGTCACTGTGATCCCGTTCGGCGTGAGGGAGTTTACAAGAGTCTTCATCTGGGTTACGGTGAGGTCAAATGCGTCAAGCAATTCATTGAGCTCCTTCGCCTGTTCGATCTGCTCATCAAAACCGTCGGCTTGCGAGGCGGTGTAGAGCGCGTCGGCATTATCTGCCTTGTCGGAGGCCGCCTTCCCTTCAGCCGTCGTCAGGAAGGTTCCCATGTCCACTGCGGTGCCGCCGGCAGCTTCTACAGCGGCATTATACTGCTGTAGAGCGCCGTGCAACAGGTAATCCCGGAAGGACATACCAGCCGCAGCTGCGGCCGCGTCTGCTTCATAGGCCGCATGATATTGCTTTACCTGGGTCAGAGCAGCCTCGAGCTCCGCCACAGTCATACCGTCAATTTTTATTTGGGTGTCGTCACTATCCGCCAGATTATTGACTTGTTTTTTCAAAGAACCCAAGTCGTTGTTCATACTATTCAGGGTGTTTCTCAAGCTGTTCATGCTGGCACCCAGCTTTGTAAAGTCGGCAGACAGGTCCCGGGCAATATTTCTGCCCCGGAGCGGATAGTCCTCAACGTCGTCAAGGAATTCCTGCAGGTCTTCCAAATCAGACTTGAGGTTCTTCAGAATAGTCTGGGTGTTCGCTACCTCGGGCTTGAGTTCGGTTACATTGGTGCTCATTTGGTTGAGCAGGCTGGTGGTGTCGGTCAGAGCCTGCTGGGCTGCGGTCAGGTGGCTGGCCATCGGCTTCAGCGACTCGGTGAGCGGCCCGGCGGCATCCAGTGCAGTGTCCAGGCTGTCATAGACCTGACTCTTGCCGCTGGAAATAGTGCCCCGGGCGCGGTTCAATTGGTCCAACCCGTTGGCGGTGGCGTTCAGACTGCCGCTCATTCCGTCCAGCGAGTTCAGCACCACGTCCAGACTGTCCTGAATGGCGTCATAAGAGTCCTCCGCCTTCTCCTTGGCGTCCCGCAGGTCGGCAATTTGATCCAGCTGGGACAGAGTGGCAGGAACGGCCAAAAAGACCATGCCGTCATAAGAAAAGTTGTCTGATCCAACCCGGATGGTGAACTGCTGTTCCTCCCCTGGCATGACCATGAACAGCGCGCAGTACAGGTTGCCCACCAGCTGAACCTGGGCCCCTTGGGCATCCAGGGACAGAATGTCATCGCCGTTGAACGTGGACATAGCAGTGAGAACCAGGTTGTCTCGGCTGTACTCGGAGGCATTGGGGTTGGGGACCGCATCCAATGTGATTTCCACCAGGCCGCTCTTGCCAGCCAGATCCTCAGCTTTGGTGGGGACCCCGTTCAGAGTATAAGACAGAGATAGCTTCCAGGGAAACTCATCCAAAGGCTGTGTTGTTTTTCCCTCGAAGTAGAACCGGCTTGGGGCATCTGCCCCCAACTGGAAGGTGACGGTACCGTCTCCCACGGAAGGCTCCAGATCGTCAGTGAGGTTGGTGACTTGGTCATAGGTTCCGTAGTCGGTAATGGTGTCATTGCCATAGGTTTTATAGCTCTTGACCACGCTGCTATCCAGAATTCCACCGTAGTAATCCAAGGTGGCATAGTAAGTCTCGTCGTGGGTGGCGGGCAGAGAGCTGCTGCCATCCGCCAAAGCGGTGGTGGACAGCCCGGCAGTGAGGAGCAGGGCCATCGTCAAGGCCAGTCCCCGCCGGATCCGAATGTTCCGTTTCTGGTTCATCTCACGTGCTCCTTTCATTGGACGGGTTCGGCCGGGGTCGGTTGGCCGGCCGGGTCTGGGATGGGAAGTTCCGCCTCGGGAGCGGGAAGGGCCGTTTTCTTTCTCCCGAAAGGTAAATTGGGCCGGCCGGCCTGTGAAGGTTTAGGGGTCTTTGGAGTACGCCAGTGAAGGGTAGTTTTGGCAATAATGGGTTCAAAGACCACCAATACTGAGGGGAGAATAAACATACAGACCAGAGCGGAGATCACAGCGCCCCGGGACAACATCAGACAGATGCTGCTGACGATCTCCATGGTGGAGATGGTGGCCACGCCCAGCGTGGAGCAGAAGAACACCAATGCGCTGGTCAGGATGGAGACGTCTGCCGAGGTAGCGGCTGCCTGAATGGCTTCCTTCCGGTCTTTGCCCTTTTGCAGTTCTTCCTGGAATCGGGTCGTCAGCAAAATGGCGTAGTCCACCGTGGCTCCCAACTGGATGCAGCCGATGACGGTGGGGGCCACGAAAGGAATAACGGTCCCGGTGAAATAGGGGAGGCCCTGGTTGATAAAAATGGCCAGCTCGATGGTACTTACCAGCAGAATTGGGATGGACACGGACTTGAACGCGATCGCGACTAAGATCAAAATCGCGAGGATAGACAGGTAACTGGTAACCTGAAAGTCCACGGCGGAAACCGAGATCAGATCGGCGGTCATGGCTGCCTCGCCGGTGATGTAAGCACCTGGGTCGTATGTCTTGACCAGAGTATTGAGTTGGTCCAGCTGTTGAGCAACGGCGTCCGAGGCCGTGACATATTCGGAATTGACCATCAGCATCTGATAGCCACCCTGTTTGCAAAGATCCTTAATTTCCTGGGGGATAAAAAAGTCAGGAATGGTGCTGGGAATTAGCTTATCATAGGCTACCACACTGCTGATTCCGGGCAAGGCTTCGATGGATTCCTCCAGCTCCTTCATTCTGACCCGGCTCAGGTCATCCCGCATGACAATGAAGTGGGAAGAGGCCATGCTGAACTCGTCCTTCAGTTTGTTGGTAGACACAATGGAGGGCATATCCTGAGGAAGAGATTCATCCAGCTTGTAATAAACCTGAGTGTGATTGTTGGAATAAATCGCCGGAATAAATAAAACGAGAAACAGGCCCACAAAAAAGTGGCGGTGGCGGACGATAAAGCTATTGAGCCGAGCCATATTGAGCGACAGGGCCGGGTGGCGGTACTTGTGAATTGGACCATCCATTTGAAGCAGAATGGCGGGCAGCACAAAAATCACGGTAATAATGCCCAACACCACGCCCTTTGCCATGACCAGACCGATATCCCGACCGAGCGTCAGCCGCATGAAGCACAGGGCCAAAAAGCCGGCAATGGTTGTGGTGGAGCTGCCGGACAGGGATTTGAAGGCGGCAACAATTGCCGTGGCCATGGCATCCCGCCGATCCTCGTAGTGGTGCAGTTCCTCCTGATATCTGGCGTAGAGGAAAATGGAATAGTCCATAGTGACGCCCAGCTGAAGCACTGCCGCAATGGCTTGGGTAATAAAGGAAATTTCCCCCATGAAAATGTTGGTGCCAAAGTTATAAAGAACGGCAAGCCCAATGCTGAGCAGAAGAGCCACCGGCAGCAGCCAGGAATCCATGGTCACACACATGGCGATAGAGGATAAGACCACCGCCATCACAACGTACCAGGGCATCTCCTGAGAAATCAGGTCTTTGGTGTCTTTAATAAAGACGGAGAAGCCAGCCAAAAAGCAGTTTTTGTTGCACAGAGAGCGAACCTGCTCAATGGATTTCATGGTGGCTTCGGAAGCTCCGGGTTGGTCGTACTGGACGATCATCATCGTGGCGTCGCCAGAAAAGAAAATGTCCCGGACATCCTCCGGCAGCATCTCGGTTGGGACCTGAATGCCGACTAGGCTGGACAGCCAGATGGCGTTACTGACGCCGGGAACCTGCTCCACCTCTTTTTGCAGCTGATGGGTGTACTCAGGAGGCATCCCCTCAACAATAAGCATGGTGGTTGCGGCCATCTGAAAGGGATCTTCCAGTAGGGCCTCGCCCTTGGCAGAATCCAGATTCTGAGGTAGATAGGACAAAATATCATAGTTGATTCTGGTGAAAGCGGCGCCCAGAATGCTTGGAATCAGCATCAGAACCGCGATAAAAATGACCAGCTTAGGTTTTCGGGTCAGTTTGTGCGCAACTTTTGTCAGCAAATGGGCCACCCTCTCTTTGGATTGAACGGTTTCAAAAAATCTTTTCTGGGGTTGCATTTTATGACTCCGAGGGGGTAAAGTCAACCGATTTTGGCCATTCCTAATAATCCTTAATAAATGGTCAGCCTTGCCCAGCTCTTAATAATTCTTCATGTTCACACCGTAGGCTTTCTGGTATAATAGGAATAAGGAAAGGCCTTTTTGGCGGGAAAGGTAGGACTGGATGGATGAAGGAACGGATTTTGGCGGTGGATGACGACTCCTCTATCTTGGAGCTGATCTCCGACGTGCTGAGTGAGCAGGGTATGTCGGTCCGGACCGTCCCATCAGGGGAAGAAGCATTGGCGGTGTTGGGGCAGGAGTCATTTGATCTGGTGCTGCTGGACATTATGATGAAGGGGATCAGCGGGTTGGAGGTCTGCCGGCGGATTCGCGATCGGGTAAGCTGCCCCATTGTATTTCTCAGCGCCAAGGATAATGTGAAAGATGTTGTCCGCGGACTGGGTCTGGGGGCGGACGATTATTTGACCAAGCCATTTGCCCTGGAAGAACTGGTTGCCCGTGTTCAGGCCCACCTGCGTGCTCAGGCCCGGGTGTGTGTGCCACCCAAAGGAGAAGGGCGGCGCCCCATTCAGATTGGGGAGATTCGGCTGGACCCCGAAAGCCGGACCGTGGAGCGGAACGGGGAGGCGGTGGACCTGTCCACCCGGGAATTCGACCTGCTGGCCTATCTGATGATCCATGCAGGGAAAACCCTCTCCCGGGAGCAGGTCTTTCGGGACGTATGGGAGACCGATTACGGAGACGTAGGCACCGTGGCGATTAACATCAAGAAACTGCGGACCAAAATTGATCCGCAGTGGGAGTATATCAAGACCATCTGGGGCTCGGGATATCGGTTTGTCACCAAAAGCGGCTACGACGAACAGGCGGGAGGAGCGGCCGATGAACGCTGAAAAAACGCGGTGGCGTTTGCCGGGCGCAGGGTGGCTGAGCGCCAAGCTGTCCCGAAAAATGATTCTGATCCTGTTGGCGGCGGCGGCGCTGGGCTGGCTGCTGTCCTTTTCCTCGGTTTTGTCCTATCTGCGCGCCTATGTGGGAGAGACTTACGACCGCACAATGGCTCAGGCGCAGGAGCAGGCCCGGCAGGTGGCCTCATTTTTAGAGGGAAGTCAGGGGAATTGCTCCGGGCTGGAAGAATATTTGACTGCCCGACAGCTTGGATGTAGCATTCAGGACAGCAAGGGCACCGTTTTGTTCCAATTTATGCCGGAGGCGTGGACGGATGCCCGTCTGGCGGTGTCCAGCGGGGCCTCCGTCTCTCTGAGGTCGGGGGAGACGCTGCGGCTTTATGTGTGGAGCTCCACGCTGAGCCGACAGAATCTGAGTGACGCGGTGGGGCACCGGGCGTTTGTGGGCCTGGCTGTGTTTAATCTGACGATGTTTGTAGTGGCGGGGGTAATGCTCTATTTGCTGATTGTTTCTCCTATTATTGGCTTGCGGAAGACCATGCGGGAATACTCGGAAAAGGGCACGCTCCCGCCCCGCAGTCTCCGAATGGACGAAGTGGGCAAGCTGCAAAATACGTTTGCCGATCTGACGGGAGTGCTGAAGGCCAAGGAACAGTCGGAGCGTCGGTTGATTGCCTCCATTTCTCACGACATCAAGACGCCGCTGACGTCGGTGCTGGGCTACTCCGAGCGGCTGTTATCCGCCTCGCTCAGTCCGGAAAAACGGGAGCGCTACCTGCACAGCATCCACGACAAAGGGCTTGCGATTCAGTCTATTGTGGATGAGTTCGACGATTATTTGGAGGCGGGTTTGCGGGACGAGGCCCCCATGGAACTGTTGTCGGTCCAGACGCTGTGTGACAGTCTGCGGCAGGAATATCAGGCGGAGCTGCTGGACGCCAACGTGCGCCTGAACATCCGATGTACTTGCCCGCGGGCGGAGTTGATCTGCAACCAGGCCCATATGCGGCGCTATTTCGGCAATCTGATTGGAAACAGCATTCAGCACAGCGGAGCGGAGCACCTGGAGCTGGAAATGCTGTGCCGCCAGGAAAGCAAGGAGTTGATGCTGGAGTTTTGGGATAACGGAAACGGAGTTCCGGACGAACTGCTTCAGCAGATTTTTGAACCGCTGTATACGACCGACCGGGGACGAAAGGTGTCCGGGCTTGGGCTGTCCATCTGCCGCAGTATCATCCGGGCTCAGGGGGGCACGGTCTCGGCGGAAAACCGCCCTCAGGGGGGGCTGCTGGTACGGGCAGTTCTGCCCTGTGCCAACTGCTGAATAAAGAAAAAAGGAAAACGCGGCGGCACAAGTTATCTTGTGCCGCCGCGTTTTGCGCCGCAGGCTGCTTGCGCAAGATCTTTTGCACTGATTTGATCGCTTCAGGCCCCGGTGGCATTTGCACACCGGGGCCTGTTTTTTGATCGGAAGGCGATACGGAACCCTAATCAATTGCCGTTGCCACAAGGATGCGGATGCGGCCCCCGGCAGAGCAGCCCAGATTGTCGTACCAGCCCTTCACGGTATAGTCCGAGAGATTGATCGCGGACAGGGTGGTGGCATAGTAGCCGCGGATGCCAGAAGAATCCTTCAGCAGGACCTGCACGTCTTCGGCCAGAGAATATTTCTTATCGCTCGCTGTGGCATACAGAGTGGACAGATCGGTGACAGTGACGGAGGTGAGCTGCTTCATGCTGGACAGACTGCCGTCCTCATAGAGGAAAGCCGCGCCGCCAGTGCTTGCGCTGTATATCTTGCTGCTGCTGAGACTGTAAGTCATTCCGTTGAGCACATACTCATAGCTGGCGGAAGTGGTGTCGCCGGTGGACTTTTCGGCCTTGGACAAATACACATAGGTCCAGGTGTCACCGGTGACCTGATTGAGCACCAGACAATCGATGGCTCCATCAGCGTTGAGAGTGTAATACCGCACGTCGTCCGAATCCAGACTGGAGCCGGCCAGGCGGGAGGGATAAATCCGGACATAACCGCCGTTCTCGTCCGTGTCCAGAATTTGGACATGATCGGCAAAGTCATATCCCGCGAATTTGGTGCCGCTGGAATTGACCGTGCCGGACAGACTCTTGCTGGACAAGGATTTTACGGCAGTTCCGGACTGGGTGACGGACACGGAGGCCAGATTTCCGGAGGATAGGGCACCGCCGCTGTGGTAGAAGGTGCGTACAGTGCCGTCAGTGCAGGCGACCTGAGTGGCTACCTGGACGCTAGCGGTGGCAGACGAGGAGGTGGAGGAAGAAGAGGCGCTCTTGGTGCTGGAGACAACCACGCCATAGTAAACTGCCTCACTGTCCTGTGCGGAGATCACGTCGGCCACATCTCCATTCATCCCCAGGAGCAAGGTGACCAGGTTGCCCTCGGCAAAGCCGCCCTGACTGGATAGCTTATAGGTGGCCGAAGCGGTTCCGATAGTGTAGGAAACTCCGGCCACGGTGACGGAGGTTGGCGCGGTTTTACTGGGGGACAGGCCGGTGAGGGTGCCGGTGACCCGGTTGTTGTACACCCACACGGTGTGCAGGTTTGTATTGTAATAATAGACATCGTATTGGCTTACTGCGGATACGGAAGAGGCAACCCCGTTGCGGTAAACCGTGATCCCCGAAGTGCCAAAAGGCAGGGTCAGGCTGCCGGCGGCGGAGGCTACATAGGGGCCCTTGGTGTCGGCATTGACTAGAGTGGAGTAGTTCACCTCGCCGTTTGTAACGGTGTAACCCAGCGTGGTGCCGTAAACGGTTCCAGAATTGTTGTCTGCCACCAACAGATTGTAAAAAAGAGAGACGCAGTCCTGGCGGGTCAGAGCTTGACCCTGAACGGCGGTCACGTCGTCTAGTAGGCCGATGGCGCTGGCTTTTGACAACTGGGCGGTGGGGAAAGACCCGGCTAGGCTGCCGGAGTCGTAGCCCAGCAGGCGCAGCATGGCAGTACAGGCCTCCTCCAGTGTAATGGTGCGGTCTGGGCGGAAGGTGCCGTCCACATAGCCGGTCATCCAGTTTTGCTCCACGGCCAGCTTGACATACTCGCTGGCCCAGTGGGTGCTTTTCACATCCTTGAACAGGGAGACACCATAGCCGCTGCCCACGGTGTCCTTATAGGCAGAAACGGCGGTCATCATGGTGACAAATTCAGCCCTGGTGACGGAGGAGGACAGATTCAGATTGCCCCCGGAGTCCCCAACCATAATGCCGAGGGCCCGTATGGTCTCCAGGGCAGAGGACTGGCTGGCGGCGGAGGCGGTTCCCATAAATCCCAGGGACAAGACTAAGGCCAATACAGCGGCCAGGGCAGTTAGACGATGTTTCATAGTTTAATCGCTCCTTTTTCCTTCGATCAGTCATAGTGCAGGGCATCGATGGGGTTCAGCAGGGAAGCTTTTTTTGCGGGGAGATAGCCGAACAGAATTCCGATGCCAACCGAAATCCCAAAGGCCAGCAGAACGGCGGCAAAGGTGGGCACTACGGTGAGAGAAGCGTCCAAAAGTTTGGTGGCAATCGAGGAGGCGACCGCTGACAATCCATATCCAGTGAGAATGCCAATGACTCCACCAAGGGCGCTGGTTACCGCCGCCTCAATGACAAACTGCTGCATAATGTATCGTTCTTTGGCACCCAGGGATTTCCGTATACCAATTTCCCGTGTGCGTTCCGTGACGGAAACCAGCATGATGTTCATAATGCCAATTCCGCCCACCACCAGCGAAATGGCGGCAATTCCGGCCAGAACCATTACCATAATGCTGATCATGCTGGTCATGGTTTCCAGAATCTCGGACATGCTGGTGACGGTGTAAAAATCATCGCTTTGGAATAGTGCATAAAGGGCGTTCTCCAGGGCCTCTTTGCTCTCGGTCAGGGTGTCCTCGCTTTTAACGGTGACCACAAAGTTCGACACGCGGCTGGATAGCCGGGACGCGGTGGAATAGGGCAGATACAGGAAATCATCGGTGCCCCCCTCCTCCATCTCGTCGCTTTGCTGTTCCACCACTCCGATGATGGTTAAACTTTGGCCGCCCACCCGTAGGGTTTGGCCGACGGCGCTGCCCCCGTAGTAAGCCTGATCCACATAGGCGCCTACCACGCACACCTTGGCACGCTGGAGAATGTCGCGGTACTGCAGACCACGGCCCTTGGAGAGCGCATACGCTTTAATGGTCAGATAATCCTCACTGATGCCGCTCACCGAGGTGCTGGTGGTTTCTGTCCCGATCTTTACCGAGCCGGACATGCTGGCGATGGGGGAACATAGATCCAGATACTGACTGTTGTCTGCTACGATGTCATACATATCATCCACATCCAACGTGCGGGTGGAGCCGCGGGACCGAACGGAAACGGTGAGCGTGTTGGTGCCTAGACTGGAAAAACTCTCGGTGATATAGCCCTCCAGGCCGTTGCCCAGGCCCACAATCACAATGACCGCGGCCACGCCGATGATAATGCCAAGCATGGTCAGCAGGGTTCTGGTTTTGCTGTATACGATGTTTTTCAAAGCCAGCTCAAGCGATTCCAGAATGCTCATACCTGGGTCCCCCCTCCTGATATCGTGGCGGCCCTGGGAATGACCACAGCCTCCGGAGCGTCGGAGGGACCGTCGTAGACCACCATCCCATCCTCCAGACGGATAATTCTCTGGGCCTGAACGGCAATGGAGTTGTCGTGGGTGATCAAAACCACCGTGTTTCCAGCGGCATGAAGTTGCTGGAGCATGGCCAGTACCTCCCGCCCGGTTTTGGAGTCCAGCGCGCCGGTGGGCTCGTCGGCCAGAATGACTGCCGGGTGCCCAACCAGGGCCCGGGCAATGGAAACCCGCTGCTGCTGGCCGCCGGAGAGCTGATTGGGCGTATGCCGCCATTTTTCTGCCAGACCCACCTGCTCCAAAACCTCCATCGACCGCTTCCGCCGCTCCTTCTTGCCGACACCGGCGTACATCAGCGGAACCTCCACGTTTTCCACCAAATTCATTTTTTGAAGCAAATTATATTGCTGGAAGATAAAACCGAGCAGCTCGTTGCGGACTTCCGCCAGCTCGTTTTTGTTCATCTGGCCCACGTCCCGGCCATCCAGAAGATAGGTGCCCTCGGAAGGGACGTCCAGACAGCCGATAATGTTCATGCAGGTGGATTTTCCGGACCCGGAGGAGCCCACGATGGCCACGAATTCCCCCTTGTAAATCTGAAAGGAAATATGGTCCGCGGCCACCACAGTGGTGTCGCCCATGTGGTAATACTTGCAGACCTGCTGGAATTCAATGAGTGCGTTCATGCTCAGAATCCTCCCGGTCCGCCGCCGCCCGGCATGCCGCCGCTGGGCAAGCCGCCGCCCGGCATGCCACCCATTATCATGGCCTGGTCGCTGCTGGAAGAGGTTGTGGCAATATAGGCGACCGTGTCCCCCTCCTGCAGACCGGATGTGACTTCCAGGTAGTTGTCGTCCGACACGCCCACGGCAACCTGGACGGAGACATACTGCTCGGCGCTGCTTTGTGAAGAGTCGCTGTCATTGTTCTGGCTGTGCTTTGCGGCGGTACCGTTGACAGCGCTGGGGGAATCGGCGGTGACCAGCACCGTGTTGCCCCTTTGAAGGGCGGCGGCGGGAATTGCAAGTACATCCGTGACGCTGTCCAGAACTATGGTGGCATCCACGTTCATGCCAGGAAGGAGGCCATCGGTTTCATCCATGCGGATGGTGACGGGATAAGTGGTCACGCCGTCGGAGGAAGTGCCCGCCACGCTGACCTTGGTGACGACGCCCTGATAGGTTTTGCCATCCACGGCGTCCGCGGTAATGGATACGGTCTGACCCATGGCAATATTGGAAATATCCAGCTCGTCCACGCTCAGCGTCATGGTCAGATAGCTTAGATCATAAACGGTACACAGCACCTGGTTGGACTCGGTCGTTTCGCCGGCATTATAGTTTTTGTCGACGATAGTGCCTTTGATGGGGGATGTAATAGTGTAGTCGTCCAGCTGGTCATACTTATTTTCCAGAGAGATCTGCGCATTTCGCAGGCTTTCCGAGGCATTTTGCAGGGAGTCGTCTAAGTCCTCACTGACCAGCACGACCAAAGTCTGGCCCTTGGTAACCCGATCCCCTTCGGAGACCCGAATGCTGTTGACTGTGCCGGCCACATTTGCGGTAATCTCTTTCTCTGCATGGTAAGTAAAGATGCCGCTCCCGGTGCTGGTGACCGAGCCCACTGCGGCGGTGGCGCTCTGCTCGGTAGACAGACCGCCCGGATTGGACACGTCAATGGTGACGGTACGGACCATTACGTTACCGCTGAGAACGGTAATGTTTCCGTTGATTTTTGAGATGGTGCCCGACAGTGTCTCAAAGGTGCTGTCCAGCGTCACGGATGCGGACTGTCCCACATAAAACCCGGAAACCTCGTCGGCCGGGAAGGTGACCTCTAAGCTCATGGTACCCGAATCCCGGATGGTGGCAATGGTCTGCCCCGCGTTGACGTCATCGCCCACTTCTACATCCAGGGAATATACCTGACCGGCTGCGGTGGCGGTGACATTTAGATCGGCCTGCTGTTCCAGTTGCTTGTTATAGCTGCGCTGGGCCTGATCCAGAGAGATCTGGGACTGTTCCAAAGAACTGGAGGCATCAGAGGAATCGATGGTGTACAGCACCGTGCCCTCCTCAACCTGGTCCCCCTCTTCAAAATTGGCGGTGAGGATGGTGCCTTCCAAAAGAGTGGTCACCGAGTAGGAGTCGGCGGCCTCCAGCGTGCCGCTGCCGGTTATGGACGAAGTGATGTCTCGGCGTTCCACAGCGGCGGTGGTGTAAGAGATGCCGGTGGCCGAGGCGGAGTTCCCGCCGCCGCCCAAAAAGTGAATGCCAAGCCCTACGGCAAATACCAGTGCCAACGCCAGAGCGAAGATGCGTTTTTTTCCAAGACGTTTGAATGGATTCTTGCGCTTGTGTTTCGGCACGGCAGATGAGGTGTCCTCCCCGGGGGA
>JAYFPV010000277.1:0-6632 GCA_034927465.1 Lawsonibacter sp. | reverse complement strand
CATCGTCGCCAACCTCACCGCCAAGGATAAGAAGCAAAAAGAACTCCGCCGCCAGTATTGCCTGGACGGCGGAGCCGTGGTGAAGCCGCGCGAGGTACTGCGGCAGTTTTATGAGGAGAACTACGCCCATCAGGGACAGTTCCGCTCCGCTTGGGAGGCGCTGAATAAGGCAGAGAAAAAAAGCTGGGCGGATCGCAAGGCATACGAGCAGGCCAAATCAGATTATTTATCCTGGCTGGATAGTTGGCTCAGCTACGCCAAGCGGATTCATATTGATAATGACAGCTACCTGGAAGGATAGATAGAATTCCAACAAAGAATAGTCGGTTGGCTGGTAGGCCCAGTGGTTTCTGGGGAATCGAAAAAGCGGGGGCGAGATACCAATGCTTCTGCGCCAAGGACTCAAGTTAGCCAAATTTGTTGATAACTGGTACAAAATGTATTAATATAATGGCACCAAAACTCGTAAGAGCATATCAGATTATTCAGATATAGTATGGTAAGGGATAAAATTCTATAGCCTTTGCTAATAGGCGTTTGTCTGATCATTTAATATTGGAGGCAGCCTTGATGATCTTTGCCATGATTTCAGCGATCGAAAATGACAGTGATAAAGACTTCATGCTTGATGTATACGATAAATATAAGCAGCTCGTGAGAAAAACGATATATAGAACCTTGAAAACCTCAAAAGATATAGATGACGTAACAAGTGAAACATTTATTAAGTTAATCGAGAAAATTTCAATTATTCGCAGCTTATCCTGCCATAAGTTGACCGCCTATATTGTTATTACAAGCAAAAATACAGCAATTGATTATATAAAGCGCAGGGATGTATTGAATAAACATATTTATTTCGGCAGTGAGGATGATGTGTCTGTAGAATTACCTGATAACGCAATAGAATTTGAAGAGCAATTTCTTCATCAAATGGATATCGATCATCTATGTCAAGCAATTAAAAAACTGCCTGAAGGGCAGAAAAACATTCTGTATTTTAAATACTTTTTAAATATGAGGGATGTAGAGATTGCTCAAACACTGGGCATTTCACCCAGCAGTGTCCCACAGTATGTAAAAAGAGCTAGAAACGCGGCGAAACAACTCATGGGAAAGGAGGCGGATATATATGCAAAATGATGGCATTAAAAAAGAGCAGGAACTCTATGATAACTACGAAGACGCGCTTTTTCGGCTTGCAATGAGCCAGGTGGCAGAAGAAGAAGGCAAGCTACTGATGGAAAATATGGAACAGTTGGACTCTTCTGAGTATCTGCCATCCAAGGAATTGGACGCGCGATTATTAAAGCTCATTGACAGAGAATTGAAAAAGAAAAAGGACGAGAATGCTAGAAAGCATACGCATCTGGCGTTGAAAAGATCGTTGATGGTCATTGCCGCCGTTTTTATGCTGTTTTCGATCAGTTTATTAACGGTTAGCGCGTTCCGGCTCCAAGTATTTAATTTTATGCTTGGAATTAAGGATAAATACACATCATTCCAGTTACAAGATAACAGCAGCAGTCAGAGCAGCAGCCAAATGTTCGCAGATTGGGAAAATGCCTATATGCCAACCTACTTGCCAGATGGGTATTCGGTCGGTGATTTCAATAATAACAATCATTCAAAATCCATACTCCTAACAAATAAACAAGATGATAATTTAGACATCATTTATTCTGAATATGATACATCCACAAACCTGGAAATGGATACTGAAAATGCCTCGGTCTTGAAGTCGATCTTGATTAACGGAAATATGGGGACATTAATCGTTAAAGACAAATTCGTTACTGTAGTTTGGGCCATGGATAATAGAATGTTTACAGTAAGCGGACAAGCTGACGAACAATTAATTTTAGCCGTGGCTGAGAGCGTGAAATATGTAGAATAAGAAATATTTTTAAAAAAACTTGTCATAATGTAGCCTCCTAAATCGTCTGTTACTATAAAGACGATTTAGGAGGCTTTTCTATGAAAAAAACAATTACTATTATCTTCAGCGTTTTTATGCTCATCCTGGTGTCAGCCCCCGTATATGCCGCGGATTCATCAGTAGCTTCAGCAGGCTTAGTATCTCCTCAGTTTATCGGTATACAGTCGCTCAGCGCCAATCTGAGTATTGATTCATTCGGCTGCACTACCTCAACAGGTGTCTTACGTCCTTCAAGCAACAGCTATACATCGTATTTGACTGTAAGCTTGCAGAAATATACGGCAAGCGGTTGGACAACCATAAAGAGTTGGTCTGGGTCTGCTACCGGCCTTTACGGCGTTACCGTAACTGGGTCATACTATGTCGCCAGTGGAACGTATCGAGAAGCATCAACGGCGTATATCTATAATTCTTCGGGGGTATTGGTTGATTCAGCGACGGCGTATTCGGCTACGGTGACGTATTAACTATGGTGCCTTTTTAACAGTGTGGGATGAACCGAAAGGAGGGGATACCCATGGGTTAGAAACAATAACGGCGGTGACGATGATCGGAAACAATATTCGTTGACATGATAAAAATTCTCGAATTCATTTTGCTGCATAGGATTTGTGTCCGTAGATAACTCCAAAAATAAACAAAAAAGGAGAGAATGCTGAACCAGCATTCAATGGAAAAAATGGCGTTTGTTATTAATGATTGCTCTGGAGCAAACCGTGTCAATATTGACAATTCAATTGCAACTTCTCAGATTCCGTTGTCCTATACATTGACAAAATCGGAAAAATGGATATATTGTAATTATCCTGAAGCACTTACGAACAATGTTTTTGGTGATACAGGCTATGGGAATAAGTGTTTAAATCAGGTAACTGTTCCGGCTGGAACGCATAGAATATTCTTTTCATATCAGTACAACACCGCCGCGTCAGACACGGCCACCACCCCGTTTAATTTCGGAATTCAGGTGTTTAATCCCAATACAAGCTCGATCACATTTACGAACATCAAGCGGGGCTACGGAACAAACCTTTCCACCGATTACGGATCATGGCCAGGTGTGGCAGGCAAGTCGTTTGTGGATTACTTTGCTTCATCACAGCAGTCAGCTCAAACAATCGCGTCAAATGGAAGCTTATGGACCGTTAAAAAGGCCGTGCCGAACTACAGCGGATTGATCAGCGGAAGCTTGATGTTTAGCATAACCTCAACTGCAATTATTACAGTGTACATCTACAAGACGCTCAGCAATATTAACGGGACAGCGACACCAGTGAATAAATCCGGAACAACTGGACAGTATTCCGGATATGCCAACGGCAGCACATATATATCCGGCGAGATCACGTTGACAGCGTCTGATATGTCTTCGACAGGCAAATACTTTTTGACCAACTATGCAAATGTGGGGTCATTAACAGTCAATGGTACATCAACTGTTTCAGATCTATTGCCAATCACTTTGGCAAATCCAAGCGGGACCACGGTCACGCCGCCTGCTAATTTGGGGAATTGGGGACTCATTTACGAATTTCCATTAAAACTTGTCAATAATACCAGTACGGCAAAGACCTTCAACGGATATGTGAAGACAGACACGAACGCCTGCCCGGAGTATATTGTCATCAACAACACATCAACAACCAAATATACGGACCCAGCCCTTCAAGGTTCCACGTCCGGTTATTACAATTCCTGGAGATGGCTTACGCAAAGTGTTCCCGCCAACTCGACTGTATCCGGAACATATCGATATGTCTTGGGGACGAATAGCTGTGCATCAAAACGCGATGTTTTTACGATTACTTAAGTTATCATTCCATTTGGGTTGAGGATAGGGGCAAACACCTCTATCCTCAACCGACTAAAAAGGAGCGTATATGGTTTTCAGCAGCGTGAGCTTTCTCTTCTTCTTTCTGCCTGCGTTAATGCTCATATACTACATCGTACCCAGACAATACCGTGAAATTAGAAATCTTGTGCTGCTCGGTTTCAGTGTTTTCTTTTATATTTACGGTGGCCTCCATTTTCTGCCCGTTGTCGCTGCATCCATTGCACTCAACTATATATGCGGACTGCTTGTTACCCCAAATCACACGTCCTTAATGCGTCATTTTTTTTGTGCAGCGGCTGTTGTGCTGGGGCTGGGCCTTCTGGCATGGTTTAAATACTCGGCGTTCCTTGCGGTAAATCTGCAGACACTGTTGCCGGGACTGCCTGTCCCAAATGTTGTTTTGCCGTTGGGCATTTCTTTTTTCACATTCCATGGATTAAGCTATGTCATTGATGTTTATCGCGGAAGCGCCAAAGTACAGACAAATCCATTCAAGCTTGCACTGTATATTTTGCTGTTTCCCCAGCTTGTCGCCGGTCCGATTATCCGTTATTCAACCATCTACCGCGAGGTGGATCATCGGCAAGAAAACCTGACGGAATTTACGGAAGGCGCGGTTCGGTTTCTATTCGGACTGGCAAAAAAAATGCTGATTGCCAACGCTCTGGGCGGCGTGGCGGACGATGTTTTTTCGCGTTCGCCGGAGACTCTTTCAATGACGCTTTCCTGGCTGGGGATTCTTTCTTATACAGCTCAGATCTATTTTGATTTCTCGGCTTATTCGGATATGGCGATTGGGCTTGGCAAAATGTTCGGTTTTCATTTTCCAGAAAATTTCAATTATCCGTATATAGCCAGATCCGTCACCGAATTCTGGCGTCGCTGGCACATATCGCTGACGACATGGTTCCGAGATTATGTCTATATTCCACTGGGCGGCAATCGCTGTCAACGATGGAAGCATATCCGAAATATTGCCATCGTCTGGCTCCTTACAGGCCTTTGGCATGGTGCGGCTTGGACATTCGTCGCATGGGGCCTGTGGTTTTTCCTCCTCCTGCTGGGTGAGAAGTTTATCTGGGGAAAAATGCTTGAAAAATGCCCGTCCGTCGTCGCTCACATATACACCATGCTGATGGTGATGCTCAGCTGGGTATTTTTCCGCTCCGACAGCCTGTCATATGCCGTCTGCTACATCGGCGCTATGTTTGGCCTGGGCATGCGCGTAGTCGCCGACGGGCAGACGCTGTATTATCTCCTGGAGTATTGGCCGGAGTTCGCCGCAGCTATTATTGCGGCGATGCCTGTTAAAAAAGTACTGCAAGGCGCGCTGGAAAAACGATCGTCACGGCTCGCCGCCCGCCTTTTGCTGACATGGGGGCCGAAAACGACGGCGCTTATTTTGTTGGCGCTTTCCTATTTAAAGCTCGTAACCGGTTCGTTCAACCCGTTTATTTATTTTCGTTTTTGACTGGGAGGCAGAAAGATGACATTATCAAAGCGTGCCAATATTTCTTTTACCGTCGCCTTCCTTGTGTTCCTGGTGACCGCCATGATCGTCACACTCATGAAACCGAAGGAATCCGTTTCTTATTATGAAAATCGTGAGCTGGCATCCGCTCCGTCACTTTCTGTGCAGAGTATTTTAAACGGCAGTTATTTTTCGGGTTGGGAGGATTATTTAAAAGATCACGCCGCCGGTCGGATTACCCTTGTTAAGCTCAGCGCCTTTCTTGATGCAAACGTGATCCGCCGTCCCGTTGTGAATGATGTGGTAATCAGCGGCGGCATGCTCCTTGGATTTAATCGGTATGAGACAGTAGACAAAGATGAAATTTCGAAGCAGTCAAAAAAAATGGCGGACAACATGTCAAACCTGAATCAGACGATTCAAAACTATGGCGGCGATTTCTATTATGTCGCCGTTCCGGGCCAGTACACGTACTTCAGCGACAGCTATCCGTTCTATCTAAATAATCGCAGTGAGTACACAGAGCTTGAATTATCCGATTTTAAAGCGGATATGTCCGAAAGAGGAATCAGGATGATTGACATGGGCACTGTCTTTCAGGCAATCGGCAACCCTCATGATCTGTATTCTAATGCCGATTACCATTACACTTATTACGGTGCCTTTGTCACATATCAAACAATCATGCAAGCCATCAATGACGACAGGGATATTGGGCTGACCGCCCTAACGGAACAAGACCTCACCTTCAGGCAGCTCGATAATCCTTATATGGGGTCGCGCCTGCGAAAGCTTTGCAACGTTCGACAAAGTTCAGAAAAACTTGTCATCGGTCTGCCGAATCTGACAATCCCCTTTACCAGAATGGATAACGGCGCATCCCATGCGGCGGCTGTTTATTCACTTCCCAATAACACTTGGGAAAGCGTCACATATTCGGCTTATATGGGTGGGGATGTGGCGGAAACCATTATTGATACCGGGCGTCCCTCGCTTCCGTCGGTTCTGATATACGGAGATAGCTTTACAAACCCAGTTGAAACACTTCTATACTACAGCTTTGATACTATGCGTTCCATCGATTTACGCGGCTATAAAACCATGTCACTCACCGATTATATCGAGACCTACAAACCTGATATTGTCATCTGTATCCGTGACTACGAGTCGCTTTTGTCTTTAGATGGAAATGGGACTGTTTTTGGCGGACGATAACGGGATCGAACCGTCGACCTCCGCGTTGCGAACCATATTTTATTCCTGAAAAATACGAACCTTCTTCTTTTACTGAGGTGATGTTACCTTTAGGCACGGATGGCAACAGCCGCACGAAATGTGTTTTTCGTGCGGCTATTCTTTTTACTCCGTACCGACGATAAGCCCCATAG
>JAYFPV010000469.1:0-4407 GCA_034927465.1 Lawsonibacter sp. | reverse complement strand
GAGACGGTCGCGGTGCTGCCGGAGACGGAGGCGGAGAGATTGACCGCGCCGGAGCCGCCGGATACGGGTACCGTCGTCGTACTCGCGCCGCTGTCCCCGCCGCCGGAGGACTTGGCCGTCCAATTTGCGGTGATGGCGGCCGCGCAGGCGGGCATGGTGTAGGTGGTTGACGCGCTGGATGCATTTGCAAAGGTGCCGCCGCCCGTGGCCGTCCAGCCGGAGAACGTGTAGCCAGACTTGGTGCCCGCTTCGATGGGAATGACGATATCCGCCAGGTAGCTGTTGCTTGTCGTAGCACCGCTGCCGCCGTTCAGGTTGATGGTCAGGGCATACAGAGTCCCGATTTTGAGGTATTTGTAGGTGGCAATGTTGTTCGCATCGTAGCTTGCCGGACTGCTGCCGTCGGCGTTGGCGCTGGCGACGACGCCCGCGCCGGTATAGCTGCTAAAGTCGGGAGCCGGGCTCATGGCCTGCGAATTGCCGCTGGAACCCACCGTGCCACTGAAGGCAGTGGCCGTGCCGCCGGTAACGGAGACGCTGCCGCTGAATCTGTATACACCGCAGCTGACGGTGCTTGCCGCACCGCCCGTGGCTGTGACAGTGCCAGAGATGATGATGGTTCCGTTGGTACTGTACACACCGTAGCTGTTGCGGCCTGCCATACCGCCGGTGGCGATGACGGTGTCGGAGAGGCTGATGCCGCCGTCGCCTCCGGACACGCCATAGCTGGTGTAGTGTGCCGTGCCGCCCGTGGCGGTTACCGTGCCGGAGATAGTAACAGTACCGCCGAACATACCGCAGCTACCGCTGTAGGTACCCATTGCCGTGCCGCCCGTGGTGGTCACCACGCCACCGGAAACACTGACGTCACTGTAGCCGAATACGCCGCAACTGTCGGCGCTTGTTGTACCGCCCGTGGCGGTAAGCGCGCCGTCGGTGACGGAGATAGTGCCTTTGCTGTACACGCCGCAGCTGCTGACGTTTGTTGCTGTGCCTCCGATGGCGGTGACAGTGCCGGAAAGGGAGATGGCGCCGCTGTTGCTATTTCCGTACAAACCGAAGCTGGCACCGCTTGCCGCGGCACCGATGACTGTGACGGTGCCGGAGAGGGAAATATCGCCGCTGCACGCGCCGCAACTGACGCTGCTTGCCATGCCACCGATGGCTGTGACGGTGCCGGAGATACTAAGGTTGTCACCACCGTATACGCCGCAACTGACGCCGCTTGCCGTACCGGCTAAAGTGTACAGGGCACCGCCATTCGTGCTGGAGATGGTAACACTGCCGCCGCTGCTACCGATGTCGCTGCCACCGTGTATGCCGTAGCTGTGTCCCGAAGATGCCGCACCCGCGCTGACGACGTTTACGCCCTCCAGCACGATGTTCACAGCTGCGCTTTCAGGTAATTGAATGCCGTAAGCACCGGAAGAGTTGTCCGGTACATTGATGATGACGTTTTTTAGGGTGAGGGTATTGACACCCCCTACCATCTCAGTTTTCCAGCCGCCAGTGGTGTTGTCCCAATGTGAAGAATCAGCACTATCAGGCCATATAGTCAAATCAAGCCCCGCTGCACTGTCTTCGGTGATTTTCGTATGACCGACCAATATGCCATCAGCGACACGACTATTTGTCTCCGCACCGTCCAGCACGTAGTAGACGCCTTTCTCGCCCCAAACGGCGAAATCCTCGCCAGCCGCGCCGGTGAGGAGCGCACTGTCAGCACCGCAGGTTGGAGCTATATTCGCCGCGCTGCTGGTGGTGGTGCTGCCGCCCTTCGCAATGAGCAGGCCGCTGCCGCTTTCGTTATTGACATTGATTGTACTGCCGAATACGCCGCAGCTGACGCCGCTTGTTCCCATGGCTGCACCACCCGTGGCGTTGACAACGCCGCCGGTGACAGAGACATTGTAGCTGCCCCACACGCCGCAGCTGGTTTCGCCCGCCTCGCCGCCCATGGCGGTCACCGTGGCGCTGTCAGAGACAGAGACATCAACGCTGCTGTTGCCGCCGTACACGCCGAAGCTGCTGCTGCCTGCTTTACCTCCCGTAGCGGTCACTTTGGCGCTGCTGGAGATAGAGACGCCGACATTGGCACCGTAGCCCCACACGCCGCAGCTGGTTCCACCCGCCTCGCCGCCCGCGGCGGTCACCGTGGCGTCGGAGATATTGACGCCGCACTTACCGTATACGCCGTAGCTGTTGCCGTCTGCCGAGCCGCCCGTGGCGGTCACCTTGGTGTTGCCGGAAATAGTAACGCTGCTGCCGCCATATACGCCATAGCTGGAGCCATCCGGTCCCGTCTCCGCGCCGCCGACGGCGTTCAGGCTGCCGGAGCCGTTGATGGCGAGCGCACCGTAGCAGTACACGCCGTAGCTGTAGCCGCTTGCCGTATATGGGCCGACGGCGGTATTGACGCCGGTCAGGATGACAGTCAGGGCCGTGCTTGCGTAAATCGCGGCGCTATGGCTGTTGCTGTCTGTATACGCCCCGGTGATGGAGGCGCCGCTGAGAGTGAGTGTTCCGTTGGCATAGCTCACCGTGCCGGTGATACCGGGGCCGGTGACTCCGCTTGCGTTTTCACTTGTGACCCGCACGCCGCCGACCCAGATGTCGTACTGCGTGATGCCCTCCGCCAGCGCCGCCGTGGGCAGCAGGCACAGCGTCATGCATAGGCACATAAAAATGCTTAAAATTCTTCTTTTCATATTCTCAGCCCTCCCGCAACTGATTGTTTGCAATTCTAAAAAAATGTGATATAATACAACCGCTTATTACTAAACGCAGTTAGTAGATAAGGCCAATTATAGCGCATACTAGCATTTAATACAAGACGGGAGAGAATTGTTTGACAGAAAAAAAGAACAACCGGACAAAGGAACAGGGAGCTGAGACGAAAAAGCTTCTGTTTGCGTGCGCGGATAAGCTGTTTTTGCAGAACGATTATAATGACGTCAGCGTGGAGGCTATCACCCGGATGGCCGGAGTTACAAAAGGCACCTTCTATGTGCATTTTGAGTCTAAGGACGCGCTGTATGCCGAGCTCTTTTCCGGTTATGTGGAGCGGCTGGACACGCAGTACGGAGCCTTTCTGGATAACCTGTTTTCGGGGGTGCCGACCGGAGAAACGTTGCTGACCTTTGTTGCGGAAATCATCGACCTGATGATAACGCAGATTGGGTATGACAGATTAAGAACCGTCTACCTGCTGCAACTTGCGCGTAAGATAAATATGGAATACGTCACGGGTTATGAAATGAGAATCTATCCTTTCTTTCAGGAAGTACTGGAGCGCGGCATCCAGCATGGCGAATTTAACACGGCATTGTCCCCGGAAGCCCTATCCCGCCATTTTGTCATGGCCATCCGAGGGCTGACGTACGAATGGTGTATCCGATATCCCGACTTTGATTTTAAACAGGAGGCTTTGGCGCATTTCCGGCTGCTGTTGGAGGGAATCCAGACATAAAGTATCAGGAAACCAACGATTTGAGATATCTTATCTGAAGTCGACAATAAGAAACAGCTCACCAAAGGCGAGCTGTTTTCTGCGCTATTTCAGCGCGATATAAATATCAATCTCCGCGACGCCGTTTTCATTGCTAATATATTCCTCAAAATCGGCGGAAAAGGTTCTTTCAAGCGGCATACTCCAGATTTTCTCCCATGCGCGGGACACATCCTTGACAACATCGCCCTGAATGTGGAACTTCGCATATTTCCCCGCAGGAATTGCTTTGGCAGACAGCTCCGTGTTACCGTTTTCCAAAACCTCCGCTCCTACTGTCACGTCGTACTTCATGTCCGAAAAATCATAGTCTGAATACAGGCCCACGCAGTAGGCATTCGCCTTGTTTTTCAGAGATTCCCAGACGCCCTTCTCCATAAAACTCTGCCACAACCCGCCAATGATTTTCTGGCAGTCGGGGTCGTTGTTGCCGGTTCTGGCAGTGAGCCCAACAATGATTTTTGCTTCAAGGCTGACGATTTCATAATTCATAGTGATTACCTCTTTCAAATTGATGTAATCACAGAATAACGCATATAATATGACAGGTACGTGTCATATTAAAAATAGTTTTTTAAACTTTCTTCAAGCCTGCGTTTCATTTCAATGACAGCCTCCCGCGGCGCAAGAATCGTGCAGTGTTTACCGAAGGAAGCGGCATAGCCGCAGATGGCCCCTACATCCGGCATCAACAGCCGGCAGAAAAAGTCGCCGTTTTTATCGATTTCGTAGTCGCTGATTTCATCATAAACCCGAAATGCCATACTCGCCTTTATCCTGTAAATCGCTTTGATATAGGCGCTTGTGTCAATTTGCTGCCGTTTTAAAATATGTTCGGGCGCTTCCAGATTAAAATGCTCCTCGGTGACAGTAAGGCGGTCAATCCGCCGCAGCTTAAA
>JAYFPV010000149.1:0-5894 GCA_034927465.1 Lawsonibacter sp. | reverse complement strand
CAGCACGATGCCGATCTATGAAAGAAAGCTGGTGTCTTCTTTTAAATTGTTCTGTTCCATAGTGCTCACTCCTTATAATTTGTTTTAGAAAAGAAAAAGGCCGGCATTCGCAATGAATGCTGGTCTCATTGAAAATATAGTGACAATGTTTTGGCCTGTATCATTTTGTGATACAAACCTCCGCAGGTACAAAAGATTAACAAAATATTTTTTCAAAAACGCGTCTGCGCCGCTGCTTCTTGCCTCAAAAAAGGGTCAAAACAGCCCACGATTTAGTTCAAGTCCCTACCAACGGGGTGGAACCGCCAGAGTTATCTTTTTTTGCACTTAAAAAAATAAGCGTTAAAAAGCCCAGAAACCGTTGCGGTTTCTGGGCTTTTTGGCAAGTTATCTTTTTTACTTGCACAATATGGTTGCGGGGATTGGACTTGAACCAATGACCTCCGGGTTATGAGCCCGACGAGCTACCAACTGCTCTACCCCGCGATATGGTGCCGGAGACCGGGGTCGAACCGGCACGGGATTGCTCCCACGGGATTTTAAGTCCCGGGCGTCTGCCAATTCCGCCACTCCGGCAATGGAGGTGGCCCCAGCCTACTTTTTGAAGGCTTACGTAGTCTACCATAGTTTCAAAGCTATGTCAAGGGAAAAAAAGTCTTTTTTTCCCGAATATTTCCCTAGGTTCAACATACAAAAAACGGCACATATTCCGGCTTGTCCGTCCTATACTGATATGTAAATCGGCTTTCAATTGCTTAAAATGCCAAAGCGCACAGGAGGAATTACAATGGACGAATATAAAACCCCGATTTTGAACCTGCCTCAGGTTTCAAAACCAAGAGACGATCTGGATGACCTGATTTTTCGGGAAGAGGGCTGGCTAGCCAGCGACCGTTAAAAAGGCCGTCTCCGTTTGGGGCGGCCTTTTTTGTTTCCATTCAGGCATTAAGTAGGTTTTTCTTTACTTGTATGCCTGCGTCGGATATAATGATTGGGCCTAAAATAAGGATTTCCCCGGAGCTTCCGGGAGTTTACGAGAGAGAGTGAGGACCCTATGCTCCAATTCGACGAGTATAAAGTCAAGCTGAATAATTTGGCCCCCACCCTGGAGGAATTGGCCCGTGCTCTGGGACTGGACGGAGTGGAGCGGGAACTGGATATGCTCCAGGCTGAGTCCGCTGCGGATGGCTTTTGGGATAATTTGGCCAAGGCCCAGAAGGTTCAGCAGCGCATGAAGAACCTTCAGGACAAGGCGGACGGACAGAAGAAACGTCAGAGACAGTGGGACGACCTGATGGCACTGTGTGAGATGGGAAATGAGTTTGAGGATGCGTCTCTAATTCCGGAATTGGAGGGAGGCTATGAAAAGCTGGAGGCGAACATGGAAAATGCCCGCCTTCAAACCCTACTGACGGGAGAGTATGACCGATCCAATGTCATTCTGACTATCCACCCGGGTGCCGGCGGCACTGAGGCTCAGGATTGGGCTCAGATGCTTTACCGCATGTACACCCGCTGGACCGAACGCCATGGTTTCACATACCAGATTATGGACTACCAAGAGGGAGACGAGGCTGGCATCAAGTCGGCTACCATCATGATTGAAGGAGAGAATGCCTGTGGCTATCTCCGAGGAGAGCACGGCGTTCACCGGTTGGTCCGGGTGTCGCCCTTCGATGCCAACGCACGGCGGCAGACGTCCTTCGCTTCGGTAGAGGTCATGCCGGATCTGCCCGAGGATTTGGAGATTGAGATCCGCCCGGAAGATATTGAGATGCAGGTCTACCGAGCCAGCGGCGCCGGTGGTCAGCACATCAACAAGACGTCCTCTGCCGTCCGACTGATTCACAAACCGACTGGTGTCGTGGTGGCTTCCCAGCAGGAGCGCAGCCAGTTCCAGAACAAGGACAACTGTATGAAGATGCTGCGGGCCAAGCTAGTCGAGCTGCAGATGCAGGAAAAAGCGGAAAAGATTTCCGATTTGAAGGGCGTCCAACTGAAAATTGAGTGGGGCAGCCAGATTCGTTCCTACGTGTTTATGCCCTACCAGATGGTAAAGGACAACCGAACGGCCTATGAAACCAGCAACATTAACGCTGTGATGGACGGAGACTTGGACGGGTTTATCAACGCCTATCTCACCGCTGAGGCCACGGGTAACTGGGCTACGAAATAAGATATGCCAGAAACCGCCTCGCCGCACCTGTGGCTGGGCGGTTTTTTTCGAAAAGACGATTGTGGAATAAGAGAAGCCCTGTTATACTGAAATCAGCAGCGAATGGAACCATTTTTGTTCGGATTAAGGAGGAATTGCAATGCAGTATGAAATCAAGGGTGAGCCGACTCCGGTTGTCATCTGTCGGCTCAGCGCTGGGGAGTCCATGATTACCGAGAAGGGTTCGATGGTGTGGATGAGTCCCAACATGGAGATGCAGACCTCGGCGGGAGGGATCGGCAAGGCATTTGGCCGGATGTTCTCCGGCGAGTCCATGTTCCAGAATATTTATACGGCCAAGGGCGGACCCGGGATGATTGCCTTTGCCTCCAGCTTCCCCGGGGCGATCCGGGCGGTGGAGATTACCCCGGACAAACCCATTGTGGCCCAGAAGTCAGCCTTTTTGGCTGCCGAACAGGGAGTGGAGCTGTCCGTGTTCTTCCAGAAGAAGCTGGGGGCCGGATTCTTTGGCGGCGAGGGCTTCATCATGCAGAAAATTTCCGGCCGAGGCATGGCCTTTTTGGAGATTGACGGCTATGGGGTGGAGTACGACCTGCGATCTGGAGAGCAGATGGTTGTGGATACCGGAAATCTGGCGGTTATGGATGCATCCTGCTCCATCGACATCCAGTCGGTGAAAGGGGTAAAGAACGTCCTGTTCGGTGGCGAGGGGCTGTTCAATACCGTCGTGACCGGACCGGGACATATTGTCCTTCAGACCATGCCCATCAGCACCTTTGCCGGGGCCATTGCCGCCGTGCTGCCCACGAAAAGTTAAAGGGACCGCGCACAATTTACGGCGGACCCTGCAAAGGCCCGTTCAACCCAACGATAAAAAAAGGACAGAGCCAGATTGTATGGGAACTATGAGAAACAAGACATTTTTTGTTGCTGTGGCATGCCTCGCGTGTTGTTGCTTCTGTTTGGCTTGGAGGATACCAATATCAGAGTGATATAACCTCTCCTAGCCCATCTGCTTTTTCACAGAACGTTAAGATTGCTGCAACAGAATTACTCATTGATTTGCCAAAGAACTTAGTTGATACTCAATATGAAAAGATAAAATAAAAGACAATTCAAACAGTTCATTCCATTCGCGTGAGGGCCAAAGCCTGATAAAAAAGGACGCCAATCGGCGTCCTTTTTTATGTCTATCATTCCCGATACTTAAATTCCCAGAATCCGGGTGGCGATGCCGAAATAAATGAGCAGGGACAGGGCATCTACCACCGTGCTGATGAAGGGGGCCGCCATCACGGCGGGGTCAATCCCCACCTTTTCCGCCGCCATGGGCAGGGTACAGCCCACAACCTTGGCACATACGACAGTACACACCAGAGTGAGACAGACCACCAGCGCCACCACGGGCGTAACCTGGGTGTTATGCAGCAGCCAGCGGTCCACCACCAGCATTTTGATGAAATTGGCACCGCCCAAACACAGACCGCACAAAACGGCCACGCGAACCTCCTTCCAGACGACCAATAATATGTCAGTAAACTCAACCTCACCCAGAGAAAGGGCACGGATGACGGCCACAGAGGATTGAGACCCGGAGTTTCCGCCCGTTCCGGACAGCATTGGGATAAACGAAGTGAGGACGACACAGGCAGCCAGAGCGGTCTCAAAATGGGTGATGATGAGTCCGGTGAAGGTGGCTGACAGCATCAGCATTAACAACCAAGGAATGCGGGAACGCCAGGTTTCAAAGACTCCGGCCTTCAGATAGGACTTGTCGGAGGGGAGAATGGCGGCCATCTTCTCAAAGTCTTCGGTGGTCTCCGCTTCGATGACGTCCATGGCATCGTCAAAGGTGATGATGCCAACCAGCCGGTCTTCTCCGTCCACGACGGGCAAGGCGGACAGGTCGTATTTGGAAAACATCTGGGCCACGTCTTCTTTGTCCTCTTGGGTCTTGACGGACAGAACGTTGGTTACCATAATGTCGCCGATGCGGGTCTCGTAGGGGGAGAGAAGCAGAGTTTTCACCGTGACCACACCCAGCAGCACCCGATTTTTGGTGACATAGCAGGTATATACGGTTTCCTTGTCCAGGCCAACCTTCCGGATTCGGGCAAAGGACTCGGCCACGGTTGCATCCGGGTGGAGATAGACAAACTCCGTGGTCATAATGGAGCCGGCGGAGTCCTTGGGATAATTCAACAGCTGGTTAATCTGACTGCGGGTGGAGGAATCGGTGTTATGCAGAATACGGGATACCACATTGGCGGGCATATCCTCGATAATATCTACCGTGTCGTCCAGATACAGTTCGTCCAACACCTCGCGCAGTTCCTTGTCGCTCAGCGCGCCGATGAGCTTTTCCTGGTCCTGGCTGTCCTCTAGGTAGGTAAAGACGTCTGCTGCCATGTCCTTGGGCAGCAGACGAAAAATCACGGCCTGCTGCTCTGGTTCCACTTCGTCCAGAAACTCGGCGATATCCACCTCGTTCATCTCAGACAGCAAGTCCTTCAGCCGCCGGAACTGCTTCCTGACCACAAGGTCCAGCAGCAGGTCCAGATCATAATTTTCGTGCATGCGTTCTCTCCTCTCTCAAACCTATGTTGTGATGAAAGCGGAACACAAAAAGCCACAGGGGACAACGGGCAGTTTGAAGGCGCCAAAATCGGACAAACCCTGAGGCTTGTCGGCTTCAAACTGCTCTTTGTCAGCCTGTGGCTGCACACAAACGAGTGGGCAGACGGGTCATCGTACAACGCCCGTCGAATCAGTTCCGGCAGCAGGAGTGGGATCCGATCCATATCCGATCCTGACCTGCTGCCCATCGTTTGTGGCAGCAGCCGTCCGTGTCCCGATGACAACTTCGATCGTCCACGCTGGAACCCACTTCCTTTCTCCCTTGAATAATTGGCAATACTGCCCGGGCACCCGATGCCCTATCTTGAAAAAATACAGTTCATTATACTATTTTACAGCCTGAATTTGCAAGGCATGATCGAAAATTTTTAGGGGGGAGCAAACGGACCTTGAACCGTGCCTGGAACGCTTATCCCAGTGAAACGCCTTCCAGCGCCAACAGCCGGCGCTTCAGGTCCAATCCTCCGGCATACCCCACGAGAGAACCGTCTGCCCCCACAACCCGGTGGCAGGGGATGAAAATAGGAATGGGATTGCGATTATTGGCCATGCCAACAGCCCGGAAGCCGCGGGGGCAGTCCACGGTTAGAGCAATATCCCGGTAAGAGCGGGTTTGCCCATAAGGAATCTCCCGCAAAGCAGCCCATACCCGCTGCTGAAAGGGTGTGCCGTGAGGGGACAGAGGAAGGTCAAAGCGCGTTCGTGTTCCGGCCAGATATTCCAGCAGCTGCTCCCGACCGCGGGCCAGAAGGGGCGTTTCTTGAGAAGCAATGCGGGGTATAGGGGCATCCGGCAGATACAGCTGGGTGATGGCCTCATCTTCGCAGGCCAGAGCCATTTGACCAAGCGTTGTGTCAAAGAGAAAAAAGTCCATATTGCCTCCTTACTGAATGGTCACTTGGGCGGATGCCCCAATGATGTTTACATAAGTAGTGCCTACGCCGAATTTCAGGGCCTGGCCGTCGGCAGCGGCGTACGTGAGGGGGCTTGCATTGCCTTTTTTGGACCAGGTGATCGTCTGTACGGTTCCGCCGCAGAAAAATTGGCCGGAGCCGGCTCCAGTGGTGCGGACCGAGAGACG
>JAYFPV010000220.1:0-3730 GCA_034927465.1 Lawsonibacter sp. | reverse complement strand
TTGGCGTTTGCCCATTGTATTCCATTCTCCACATTTCAACAAAACGCCAATAAGGTTCTCTATTATCGTCGACTACCAGAACGGAGTTTGGATATTCTGGATTTGTTTTTTTCAGTATCCATGCCAATTTGTTTTCTATATTGCTCTTGCAACAAACGGGCGCTCCGTCAGGTATAAATACTGCTTGTTTACTGACCTCAAAACTAATGTAATTACTGCGTTTCTCCAAGTCCTATAATTTCACTCCGACCAAGAATATTCCCCGCAATGCTTGAAAGATCAGACATTGCAGGGAATTTCTTCGATATATTGAATGAGGCGCACAAGGGAACGGTTTTTAAGTGCCGGCTTATATCCGATGGAGTACAAATGAACCGTCCCCTTCAGGTCAGGGATTCCCACCCTTCTTAATTTTTAAGGATCAGAAATTGAACAGAGTTTAAAGACATGGTTTTATCAGAATTTTGATTGCAACATTTTTATCTTTGGTCTCCAAAATGGCCCTGAGGAGGTTTTAAGTGATATCGATCAGCTTGCCAACGGATTTTTTCACCGTATCTCGGAAAGCATAAGCTGGTATTGATATTTTCTCCAAGATTGTTTTCCAAATCTCATTACTGGATTCCCAATTCACTGAAAGATATTCAAGTCATTCGGATCGTTGTTTTTTCGGTCGATATGGAGAATCTTTTTGGAGTTACAGCTTGCAAGCAGTATACCCTCAATGGTATTGATGTTATTTTTACGAAGCTCGTCATTCAGCCATTGTTCGTCGACATTCATCTGCGTCATATTTTCCTTCATGAGCTTCCCATCAATCACAATATTGGCGAAAACTCCCTGCTCCGGCACAGGCAAATTCATATCTTTCGGAGTAACCGGTTGATTGGAGGCCTTTTTCATGACGCTCAGCTTTCCGCTGGTTTCAAGAACCGCGAACTCGACCTCCGTAATGTTAAAAACGTCTTTGATCCGCAATTCCTCCAAAAGGTCATTGATGGTAAACTGAGACCGCCTCAAATTCTTTTCAATGATTTTTCCGTTCTGAATTAGAATTTTAGGTGTTCCGTCCAGAAGCCTTCTCGCTGTCGTGCTGTGTATGGAAATATACGAAAAAGCAATTGGGAATATGGCCCATAGGAGCATACTCAAGATCCCCACGTGGATTGATATCCGGTGATCCACAGACATCGCCGCCGCGACCGACCCGATGGATATCCCAACGATATAATCAAAGAATGTAAGTTGGGATATCTGCTTTTTCCCCATTAATCTTGCAAGGATAAACAGGACAATCACGGCAATAACAGTTTTTATGCCTATAGAAACGCTGTCTTCCAGAATGTTAAAAATATTGATCACCCCCGAGTGGGATTAAATTCATTTTTTTAACCGTATCTCCACTCATTTTTCATGCTCCTTCTGATCTTATTTATTTATTATGCTCTGACACTGCTGGAAAAATGTAAGGCATGCCTGACTCCGCTCATCGTATATTCTGAAAATTCAGGCTATTAAATATGTTCGACAACTAAAACAAGATACCCGCCTAACTTGAATGCATTTTATAAATATAGATAGAATGAATGCATTAAGAGCCGACATGCTAATGTGTGTAAAGACTACTTGCTGATATCCATAAACGATTAATATTGCTGATTTTCTACAAGTCCTATTGTTTCACTCCGACCATCAAAAGACCGACGATTTTGAATCGTAGGTCTTTTGTTTTGCTTGTATTCATGCGGGTTTGCGGGATTTAAGCGTGTCGTAAATCCTATAATTACACGCGAAAGCAAAACCGAGTGACGGGATTTGCAAAACCCTCATCGAAAACTCTACGGAGCGTTGATTGATTATTCTCCAACAATCGCTTACACTATATGTCTGATGGGGGAATCAAAATTGGATTGCATCAAAGGAGGCGCCCTGCTTTTCCGATTGCGGAAAGAAAAGGGCTTGACACAAAAGCAGGTCGCATGAATCTCAGCGATAAAACAATTTCAGAATGGGAGCGCGGCCTGGGTTGTCCCGACGTAAACCTGCTGTGGGAGCTTTCCAACCTGTTTGAGGTCAATATTGAAAAGATTCTGAACGGGAATTTGGAACCGAACGCGCTTGATTCCGGCAACTTCAGGCGCTTGAAATTTTACGTCTGTCCCGTCTGCGGGAACGTGATCACAAATACCGGTAATGCGGAGATTTCCTGCTGTGGGCGGAAGCTGTCGCCGCTTTCCGTCAAACCCGCTAACAATGAGCATGGGGTAACGGCAGAAGATACAGACGGAGAATTCTACGTTACGTTTCACCACGAAATGGAAAAAGACCATTATATCTCCTTTGTTGCATATGTCACAAATGAGAAGCTCCTGTTGGTAAAACTCTACCCGGAGCAGGAAGCTTCTGTAAGGCTGCCAAAAATAGGCCCGCTACTGCACAAATACAGCACAAGGTTTTATTACTACTGCAGCAGACACGGATTATATGTCTTATAAAAACATCAAGGAAAGGGAAAAGAGGTGTCACCCCATGGATTCTGTGAAACGGAAGGAATTGAAAAACGCCTATAAAGATAAAGTTGCCATCGGCGGCATCTATCGCATCCAGTGCAGGGGGAACGGCCGCGCATGGGTAAAATCCACAACGAATCTGGCGGGCCAGAAAAACAAGTTCACATTTTCCGTTTCGACCAATTCCTGTCCGGAACCGACCATGCAGACGGAGTGGATGGAATACGGGACACAATCGTTTTCTTTCGCCATTCTTGAGGAACTGAAGCAGAAGGAAACCCAAACGGAACGTGAATTTTCGGAAGATATTAAGACTCTCCTTGAAATTTGGCTGGAAAAATATCGGCAGGAAGGGATCTCACATGGAGCAGAGCATTAAAATCAAACAGTTTCTTGACAGTTCCGGAAAAATCACGCAGCTGCCACAAAAACAGAAAGCGCGGCGTGCCGTGTTGGAATATCTGATCGGAAAATTCGATCTGGGCCGCACGTATTCCGAACGGGAAGTCAATGGTATCTGCAGCCAGTGGCATACGTTTGGGGATTACTTTCTCCTTCGGCTGGAACTCGTCGATCACGACCTTTTGTGCCGCGAACGGGACGGCTCCCGCTACTGGAGAGTACAAACCACCCGGCAAGAAATGGAGCTTAATCATGAATCGTGAATTTTATAGATCGGAATATTTGGAGCAGGGCGCCGTATTTTTACTATTTTACAAAGATGCTTCCCACCGGGTACAGCCTTTCGGTTGAGGTGGACATTACAAACGCCTATCATATGGTCAAGAAAGCGGGTAAAAAATTCTTTCCTGCTTATTTGTATCTGGCATCCCTCCTGATTTCCCAGCAGCAGGAATTCCGCATTGCCGAACAGAATGGGCAGTTTGGATATTATGAGGTGCTGCATCCTTCCTACGCCTACTTCCACAAGGACGACAAAACTATGTCCAGCCTATGGACGGAATACGACTCCGATTTCGAGACCTTCTATGGTAATTATATGGAAGATCAAAGGCAATACTCAGGCAATCACGGAATCGTATACTTATCCAGTGTTTCTCTACTGGAAAGGCAATCGGCGAGATAGATCACATCATCGGGTGTCCTGAAGCCTACCATATTAAAGTAATGTCCCGGAAGATCAATGAATTCAAAGCCATCCGGCAGATTATCCTTAGTCAAATACTCTGCGTCGCTTTCCTGGGCCATGAGAAACTTAT
>JAYFPV010000207.1:0-1666 GCA_034927465.1 Lawsonibacter sp. | reverse complement strand
TGACAGCCGTTTTGCCAAGCGGGTGCCCTTTAGCAAGTGCAAGCACGATTTCTTCTTTTGTTATTTCCACATATTCGATCAATGGATTCACCGCGGCCAGATTGTAAAACGCCAGATCGGTTTCGCCGCTGAGTAGCATGGCATCCAGATTAGAGGAATGAGATTCTTGCAATTCCACTTTGACGTTGGGATAAGCTACGCGAAAAGCGGGAAGCGTATCCGGGATAATATAAGTGCCGCGAACGGTGGGAAAAGCAACCTTTAAAAGACCTTCCTGACGCTTTAAAATATCAGCCATCTCTTCATCCAAGTCTTTTTTCACATTCAGAATTTTTGATCCGGCTTTTACATATCGCTCACCGGCATAAGTGAGAATATATCGATTTCCTAATTTTCGAAACAGGGGCTGGCCCATCGTCTTTTCCAAATTGTGAAGAAATTTGCTAAGGGTGGGCTGACTGATGTAAAGCCCTTCAGCGGCCTTGCTGAGATTTTGATATTTGTCAATCGCCACTACATACGAAATTTCCCGAAAATCCATATCATACTCCTTATTGATTACATGCCGGGGCTTTTTTGATTATTGACCTATCTCCGATTTACCATTATGACGAATTGAATCTTTTCCCATCAAAAACGGAATATGTCCAGACGTATGCCCCGGCGTTGCAATAACACGACAACCGCCGCACCAATCTAAGCGATCTCCATCATGCAACAAATAGTCTACCCAACCGACTCAACCTGACGCAGCATATTACAAAACGTTTCTCCAAAATCTTGTTGCTCTGATGGAAGTGTTTTTGCATTTCTTCTGCCTGACATAACCTCAACGAGTTTTCCTGTGAGGAAATGAACGGCGCTTCCGCATAAGAGCTCATATTTTGATGTTTGAATTTAGCTTCTTCAGTACAGCAGTTGCACCCATATGGTCATGATGAGTGAGTACACGTCCCGTTAACTGATTCACCGACAATCCATGTTGATGTAGCTTCTGATAATTGAATTGGCCAATTGCTCAATAAACAGTGTCTTACTAATTTCTTTTGTTACACGCTCACGCTACCAGCGCATTCTTGTTAATCCCCTCAATCACTGCCCGCAGCTCCATAAACACCGCCACGTCATCGAACAGCTCGCTGATGCTGCCCATATCGGTGAACGGGCTCTCCTGCAGGACGGACAGGTCCTTCATCATGCCGTTTTTCACAATGTAATTGACCACCTGCCGGACAAAATACATCTGTTGGCTGTCTAATCCAGCGTCGTTCAAAAACTTGGAGAACGCCTCGTTGGCCGCCTTCTGGCTGAGCCCCACAATAGAGCGAACCAGCTCGCTCAGCGGCGTTTTCCCGTACTGTGCATCGTACTGCTCCCGGGTACCAAGCGCTCCCCACAGGATGCCTTCCAGCGACTTCACATCCGCCGATGTGAGAGGTTGATTGCCCTTGAGCTTTGCAATGGCGGGGATATTCTGATGCTGCAGGATATAATAATTGACCTTTTTCTTATAGTTGACCAAATCGTCGTTGTCCAGATTGACCCCAGCCAACGCCTCTGGACACGCAGAAGAGAGAAATTACGCTGTTTTTCTTAAGCTTTCAAAATCATTTGGGGACAAATATCCAAGCCTTTCCTGCAAGCGGATGTTATTGTAAAATGTCTC
>JAYFPV010000087.1:0-2196 GCA_034927465.1 Lawsonibacter sp. | reverse complement strand
GTGCCCTCTGCCGCTTTTTCGGCAGAGGGCACAGCTTTTTCTTAAGACTTTGGCGTCTCGCTGGGAGCCAATGGGATGACAAAGGTGATCCGAGTCCCAACGTCGGGGCGGGACACCACCTCGAACCAGCCGCCGTGACGCTCCACTACCCATTTTGCAATGGACAGCCCCAGCCCGGTCCCGCCTGTCTTCCGGTCTCGGGACAAATCGGTGCGGTAAAACCGCTCGAAGATGTGTGGAATGGCGTCGGGCGGGATACCCATTCCCTCATCTTGAACCGTAACCCTGGCATGGCCCTGTCCATGCGACACCCGCAGGTAAATTCGCCCCGTCTCGGGGCTGTATTTGATGCTGTTGTCCATTAGGATGCGCATCACCTGCTTCATCAGACCGGGGTCGGCGTACACCGTCACCGCCTCTTCCCCCCACCTTGGCAGGAAGGTGCGCTGGGGATGGATCATCTCCTCTTCCCGCAGCACCTCGCCGGCTAAGCCGGTTAGATCTACCTTCTCCTTTTTCACCGGCTGGGAATCGTTGTCTCCACGAGCCAGAAACAGCAGCTGCTCCACCAGTTTCTCCATGGCGGCCGTCTCGGCTCGGATGGCGTCGATAGACTCCTGCAATGCCTCGGGGTCCGACTTGCCCCACCGATCCAGCAGCGCGGCATAGCCCTGAATCACGGCGATGGGGGTACGCAGCTCGTGGCTGGCATCGGATACAAAGCGCATCTGGGCACTGTAGGCCTGATTGACCCGGTCCAGCATTTCATTGATGGCCTGGGCCAGAGAGCGCAGCTCCTTTTGGGTGGCCGGCAGGTCGATGCGGCTGTCCAAATGCTTGGCATTGATTTTGTCCAGCTCGTCCGCCAGATTTTCCAGCTCCTGGCGGGACATATGGGTCATAGAGTTGAGTCGAGCAGCGGTAGAGGCCAGGTCCTGGATAGGCCGCAGCACCTTGCGGATGGACCGGTTGTTCCGAAACAGGCCAGAAATCAGAGACAGCCCCTGCCAAATCAGAAGGGCGATTCCCGCCCAGTACAGGGTGCGGAAAATCCCAGACAGATTCATTTGAATGGCGTAGGGCTGGCCGTTGTTTGGCAGTTCCACCGTGTAGGAATGGGGCAGTTCCCAGCTGCGCAGTCCCCCCGCCGTCTCCTCCCGAATGGGCAGCCAGGAGATGGCCGGCAGCTCATAGCCCTCCGGTTCGCGATCCAGAGGCAGAATGGTGTAATCGCTGGCCTCCATCCAGACAAGAGCGTCCTGGGTGGGAACCCCACGTTTATCGACCAAGGCTGTCACGTCGGCGCAGCGGTTCTCGGCATAAAACACCAAGCCGACCAGCACCAGCAGGGCCAGCAGCAGATCCATCACCAAGAAGATACTCAGCTGGCGGATAAAAAAACCCACGTTCAGCCGGAACGCCAGAGACGAGTCCCGCACCGCCGCAATTGGATCGGCGGGGGGCGGCGATTGAAATCGACTTTTTTTCTCCATCGGCTCCCTCCTCTCCGGCAGCGAGACAAGCGCTCAGCGTCCCCGCTCCTTCATCCAGTTTCGAATGGGATCCAGATTCTCCTCGGCCACAAAGCTTCCGCCTTTGAGCAGCAGATCCAGCTGGGCCTGTTCCTCCGGCGTGCGGCGGCTTCCCTTCTCCAGCAGGGATTCCCGGATGGACTTGGTCGCCGCATTCACCATCCGCCGCTTCAGCCAGCCAACCTTTTCGGGGGCGTAGCCGCCCTGGAGATAGAAGATAGGTCCATCCGGCATATAGTTTGCCCGGCTCAGATCCAGCAGCACCTTCTCCCCTGGAGGAGACATGCCGACGCCGCAGGCCCCCTTGACCTCAAAGCACTTCACCGCCTGGTCAATTCCGCCGATATGTCCCGCCATTAGGGGGCCCATGTAGAATACATCAGTCTCCCGCTTCAATCCTTTGGACTTCGCCTGAGAAAGTTCCAGGAGTTCCATCCGTTCCACCCTGGAAAGCAGTTCGGCATACGCTTTGGTAAAGCCGGTGTTTGACTTGTAAACGATGACCATGAATCTCCGCTCCTTTTGATTGTTCTGCCGTGGCTTTTCCTTTGGATACCGCCCCAAAACGGCATTGAGCGAAGCGGCGTCTACTCCTCTCGGATGACGTACCCTACACCCCGGACCGTTTGGATCAGCTTCAGGTTGAAGGTTTCGTCGATCTTGC
>JAYFPV010000170.1:0-5595 GCA_034927465.1 Lawsonibacter sp. | reverse complement strand
CATTTTTTAATGCACAAACCACATTTCACGCATTTTTCATAGTCAATTTCCGGATACCAAGTCTTTGACACAATAACATCAGACTCCCTTCGGAAACCAAATTAGGTATGTGACCGATTAACTTCTATACTCATAATTCTTTAAGCTTATTACCCTTGATTTCATCCGGGCTCCATGAAATCACTGCGAAGTTCCCATTTGAATGAGCGTCAACCTTATTGATCCATTCGATTTCGTTGCTTGCCTTGGCGGATAACATCTGATTCGTTGTGCCGGTGCGGTACAGCGAGGAATTCACCACCCACCATTTTGTGGCAATTTTCGCTCGTTTCAAATCTTCTTCCAGACGCAATGCTTCATATACAGGGGTAGCCTCTGCTAGTGTTACGATGATTACCTCGGTTTCAGCAGAATTGCGAAGACGCGGCAGCAATTTTCTCGCTGATTCAGGAATATCTCCATTCGAACGCTTTATTTCATGGTTGTAGCTTTGGGTTGACTCAAGCAAAAGAAGCGTATGCCCTGTAGGCGCGGTATCAATCACAACGATTTGATCCTCTGCCTTTTCAACAATCTCGGCAAAGGCGCGGAACACAGCGATCTCCTGCGTGCAAGGGGAGCGCAAATCTTCCTCAACATAGGCAATATCGTCTTCGGACATGGTTTCCCTTGCCTTTTCAAGCACCGCTTCCTGATATCTTTTTAGTTCGGCATGTTCGTCAATGTGGCTCATGGTAATGCCGCTGCTCTCATCAATGACAAATTTGAGATGAGCTGCGGGGTCTGTTGTCGTGAGGTGTACTTTTTCCCCTTTTGCGGATAAGCCCAGGGCGATGGCCGCCGCGACAGTGGTTTTGCCCACGCCGCCTTTCCCCATTGTGAAGATCACTTTTTTATTCCCATTATACAGATCGTCAATAACATTTTTAAGATTCAGGATTGTATGAGCGTTAACTTTTTCATCACGGACAACACACTGCTCTTTCGTCAGGAATGCTCTTACATTTTCTATTCCGGTGACGTTATATGCTCTGAGCGGTATCATATAGGCGATAATTCTCTTCAATCCATCTGGAATATTGGAAAGAGCCGCCTGCTGCTTTCGATACAGGCCCTCAGAAAGACTATCATCATATGAGGTCAGAATACCGTTCAGAATAAGCGTCTGGTTGTTTACACCAATGTCGGATAGCTCTTTTGACGCTCTTTCGGCCTCCTTTAAAGGAGCCGTTTCAGGCCGGGAAACCAGAATCAGGGTTGTAAGTTTTCCGTTTGCTAAAGTAGCCACCGCGTCTTTATAAATATTTTTTCTGCTTTCCAGACCAGATAACTGTCCAAGGCAGGAGGCTCCGTGCGTACTTTCACTGATGAAATTGCTCCATGCCGAGGGGAGCTGGAGCATCCTCAGCGTATGGCCTGTGGGCGCAGTATCAAAAATGATAGTATCGTATTCCTCCTGTGTTTTTTTATCAGTAATGAAATTTGAAAACTCATTAAACGCAGCAATTTCAACCGTGCATGAGCCTGAAAGCTGTTCCTCCATATTGGTTAGCACAGCGGCAGGCAATTTCCCACGATACGGGCCGATTACACTCTCGCGATACTCCGCCGCAGCTTGAATAGGGTCGAGGTTGGCTACCACGAGATTTGGAACTTCCTCTATTTCAACGCCCTTATTATTCAGGTCGGTATGGAATACATCCTGCAGGTTCGACGCGGGATCGGTACTGATGAGCAGTACCTTTTTCCCGTGGTCGGCAAGAGTGACCGCGGTGGCGCAGGCGGCTGAGGTTTTACCCACGCCGCCCTTGCCGGTAAAGAATAAATATTTTGTGAGATGGATTGCTTGCGGATGAAACTGCTCCATCAGATCCCCTTTCTTCATGAACAACACTTACCGTCGGAACAGCCGCAGCCGCCTGAATTCCTGGGTGTTACTTTAACCTTGTTTACAGGCTGCTGTTTCTCTCCCAAATAGCTTCTCGGTACATTCAGCATGGAAATAAACTCATCGTTAGTCGGATATCTTTTGGTGATAACCACTTTTCCGTCAAACACAACAACGGGAAGTATGCCAACGCCTTTTGAGATAAGCTGATTTACTTCCGTATTCTTAATAAATTCCTGCGGGGCGTTTGTCAGGTTATACCGTTCGACTTCAATTTCATTTTTCTTGAGGTTTGCAAGTACCGTTGATATCCTGAGTAGTTCCGGATCAACGCCTACTCCGCAAAGTCCTGTTGAGCAGCACATGGCTGGCTCATAGATAATCATTTTTTTCATATGGAGCATCTCCTTATAATGAATTGCCATCGGTTTTCGGTGACGGGAACCAATGAGTAGTCTTATTCGCAATTTTCACAAGAATCAGCATGACGGGCACCTCGGTCAATACACCGACGGTAGTGGCAAGCGCTGCTGGAGAGGTCGTGCCGAACAGCGCGATTGATACAGCAACCGCAAGCTCGAAGAAGTTGGAAGCGCCGATCATACCCGCGGGCGCGGCGATGTCGTGAGGTAATTTCAGCCACTTGCATGGCAGGTATGCAAGAAAGAAGATAAGAAATGTTTGAATCGTTAAGGGTATGGCAATTAGAATAATATGAAGCGGATTACTTACGATGATTTCCCCTTGGAATGCAAACAGAAGGATTAAAGTAAGTAATAGACCGACGGTAGTTACGCGATCAAACTTAGGTAAAAACTGCTTCTCGAAATATTCTAAGCCTCTCTTTTTGGTTACGAATAGCCTTGTCAGAATACCACCCGCCAGCGGAATGACAACAAATAACACAACGGACAAAATCAAGGTATCCCAGGGAACGGAGACTTTGCTGACACCCAGCAGGAATTTCACGATTGGAACAAAGGCGACCAGTATGATCAGGTCATTTGTAGCAACCTGCACGACTGTGTAGGCGGGGTTCCCCTTGGTCAGAAGACTCCAGACAAAGACCATAGCTGTACAGGGAGCAGCGCCAAGCAGGATAGCTCCGGCGAGATATTGTTTTGCCAAATCCGGCGGAATGAAGCCTTTAAATACGACAGAAAGGAAAAAAGATGCAAGAGCATACATGGTAAATGGCTTGATCAGCCAGTTTGCAATCCAAGTTACATATAAGCCCTTGGGATTTTTCCCGACATTTTTGATACTTTGGAAGTCAACCTTCATCATCATTGGGTAAATCATGACCCAGATTAAAATCGCCACCGGTATCGAAACCTTCGCATACTCAAATTGATTCAGGAAAGCCGGAATTGAGGGTAAAAACCTGCCGATGAATACACCGACCGCCATGCAAAGAATTACCCACATGGTTAAATACTTCTGAAAAAAGCCAATTCCAGCGTTTTTTTCTTTACTCATTGCAATCACCCCTCATTTTGTTGCACAGATCTGATTGCTTGCATTTTTCTCTTTTCTTGTTGTCGGACTCGTACGTTGAGAGGGATTTAAGCTTCGCTGTCAAATAATTTACAAGCTCCCGGTTTTCATTACAAAAGTCTTCATTCAGTCGGTAATATGCCCATTGCGCCTGCTTACTGCTTATTAGTATTCCGGCGTTTTTCAACACGGTTAAATGTCTTGAAGCATTCGACTGTGTCAGACCAAGGCAATCCTCAATCTCGCAAACACACAGTTCTCCCTTCAAGATCAGCGACAGTATTCGAAGTCTTGTTTCATCCGATAACGCTTTGAAAATATCGGTCATCTTAATTATCCCCCATTGTATTACTATATGCGCATGTACTCATATTATATGCCATATAAAAACCATTTGTTACAATGGTTTTTATAGTAAAGATTAATTTTTATAGAAAACGATATTCACTTCACATTGTCATATTCAGAGGAAATTTCCACTAATAACTTTACGACATCACTCACATAGTTACAGCACTTTGTTTTAAAGACGCCAGCTTGTCTTGCGGAAGCTAATTGAGTGTCATCACTTAAGTCATATTGAATTAATTCACTGCAGTTGGTTGAACCGTTAAGCGCTTTGAATCTGTTTATAAAATCTTTTACAATTAAATAATTCATGGTCTTGGAATGTTTATCTTCCACATCGTCCTGTCCGTATTTTAAGCCCAAAACCAATAGTGCACCGGATACGGCTCCGCAGACTTGACCAGTGTGTCCCATCCCGCCTCCCAAAGGACAAGACAACTTCAAACCAAGTTTTTTATCAATTCCATAATCTTCGCAATATGCTGTAAATACTGCTTGGGAACAACTGTATCCATTTGAAAAACACTCAACTGCATAATCTGCTCTGTCCATATTGCTACCTTCTTCTATGTTGTTTCATTCATACAGTTCAATCACGAACCTCTTACTTTTTGTAAAATCTTCACGACTTCATCGGTCTTAAGAACTTTACCGTAGGAAACCACTTTCCCATCGATGACAAGGGCGGGGGTGGTCATCACGCCATAGGCTGCGATCTGTGAAAAATCAGTCACATGATCAATCGTGGTATCCATTCCGAGCTGTTCCAAAGCTGCTTTTGTTGCTGCTTCAAGTTGATTGCATTTCGCACAGCCGCTGCCCAGTACCTTTACTTCTGCACCCTCGGTTTTTGCACTTTCCGCCTTTGCCATGCTTTCTGCATCACAGTTTCCACCGCAGCAGCATGAAGAAGTCTCAACTTTTTTGTTTTTATTACCAAAAAATGCCATAATAAATATCTCCTTTTCAGAATGATTATAATCCAAGATAAAACAGATAAAAGCCAATAAGCAGGATAAGCGTGCCCATTGCGATTTTTAAAGCGGAACTTGCCTTGCCATATTTTTCATTGGAGGAGAGCTTCTGCACAAAGCCTATCGATGTTCCGGCAATTATGGCAAGGATACCATGCCCGATTGAATAAAGCAACAATAGAAGTATGCCCCAAAGGATGTTTCCTTTACCGGCGACAATTGCCAGCAGCGCGATGAGCACCGGTGTCGAGCACGGAGAGGAGAAGATGCCGCCGAGGATTCCTGCGATAAACGCTCCAATAAAACCTTTTTTGGTGTTTTTTGAAATAAGATAGCTTGATGGAATGATTTCAAAGATGTCCCAAGTCTGCAAGGCCATCAGGATCATGAGGACGCCCAAAATGATGTACCACCACGAGACCGACGTGCCCATCAATCTGCCGGCAAGAGAAGCAATTACCCCTAATGCTGTAAAGGTTACAGCGGCTCCTGCCGCGAAGGTGACGGAAAGCCAAAAAGCTCTTTTTGTATCCCGCTGGCCTGTACCGCCAACATAGCCGATGACCAAAGGAATACTGGAAAGAGAGCAGGGCGTAAAAGACGTAAGTACACCGGCCAAAAGCGCAAGCAAAGGCGCGAGCCAGCCGCTCTTTGTTATTAGCTCTGATAAGCGTTCCAATATTGCAGTCACTCGGTCACCCCCATGTCTTCGAGGATGGCTCGCATCTGATCTTCTGTTAAACCGCCCTGATGTACGGTGAAGGCATGCTCTCCGGTTTCCTTATAGGTGTACAGAGTAAACTCTACATCAATACCGTCGCTGGGAACATAGGGCGTTCCATCGGCTTTCATGAAAATCTGTGTGGGAATGACTTGTATTGGGAAACC
>JAYFPV010000235.1:0-16772 GCA_034927465.1 Lawsonibacter sp. | reverse complement strand
GGTCACGGTACTGGACACCGGGATGCTGTCCATCCAGACCCAGGAGGGGATGTACTGATGGCTGCGGACATAAAAAATCCCCGTGGCTCTGGAGAAGCCACAGGGACGATCAACCAAAAGGTCAACCATAGGAATAAAAATGTTATAACACGACCGATGAAAAATAGCAAGGGGGTGTTGTGTGGTGGGCGAGAGCCGTATTAAGTCCGGCCGAAGTAAAGGCTTTGTCACCATGTACCGCGATGCTGCACAAGACAGCAAAGCCTATCCTCAGGGCCTATGTTAGGACGGACACGGAATTGGCTAAGGTGCTGGCAGATCTGATCGAGATTCGGACACAGCTCAAGGCCATCAACTCCAGCCGAGCGATTTCCATGCTCCTCTGTGAGCTGGACACGCTTTCCGCTGGCCGAAGAGAGGACAAGCTCCGCTTGGTTCGGCAGTCCATCGCCAACAGCTGGAAGTCAGTCTTCCCGCTGAAGGGACAGGGGGTTGCTCGGCCGGCCGCGCCTCTGGAGGTAACCTATGGGGTCCGCTGATCTTCCCCTCAGTCGGGAGGAGGCCTTTGGTCCGGAACAGAGTGTGATCGGTTCCATGCTGATCGACCCGAAGGTGGTCGGCCTTGTGGTGAGCAAGCTGTCCGAAGGCGATTTTGCCATGGAGATCAACCGGCGAATCTTCCTGGCCTTTCGCCGCCTGTATTTGGACAATCGAATCTTGGACTCGGTGACCGTACTTGATCTTGTCGCGCCCGGTGATCCGTCGATACGCCGTTACATGCTGGAGGTGATGGACCTCACACCCACGGCGGCCCACATTGAGGAGTACATAGTTCGAACCCGCAAGCAAACGCAGAAGCTCCAGTTCCGGGCCATTGGTAAGCAGCTTCAAGAATTGGAGGATCCGGAGGACGCCCTGCCCCTTCTGCGCAAAGGAGAGAAAGTGCTGGCCGAGCAGGGCCGGGATGATGAAGCGGACATGGCAAAAAGCCTACTGGACTTTTATGCCGACCTGGAACGGGTTCCGCAGTATCTCAAGTGGGGCTTCCCGTTTCTGGACGCGGAGCTCTACGCGGAACGGCAGGATTTTGTAATCCTTGCCGGGCGACCTTCAGACGGAAAGACGGCCCTGGCGCTTCACATGGCCTATACACAGGCCGCAGAGCACAACGTTGGATTTTTTTCTCTGGAAACCGGCCGGAAGCGTTTGTTTTCAAGATTGATCTCCTCCGTGTCCGGAGTGGCCGGTCAGTCCATCAAAAAGCGCAATCTGTCGGAGATGGAATACAGTCTGATTGCCGGCATCACAGACAGCATCACCAAGCATAGCCTGCATGTTGTCGAGGCCTCTCGCTGGGCGGTTGAGCACCTGGACGATCTGCTGCTGGTCGGCGGATTGCTGTGCTTCACCCGGGCCGCCCGGGAGTTGCTTGGCCGGCCGGCGGCTCTGATCGTGGCCGGAGCGTGCATGGTAGCTTACGCAGTGGTCATTGCTCGGGCTAGGAGAGTGGGAGGGCGCTGATGCTGCTGAGCAAGGCGGTGACGCCGCCCCGCGATGCCATTACGGAGCAGCCGCTGTCCTGGGATGAGGTTCAGCAGTGGTTCCGACAGGTATTTTTCAGCGGCGAGGAATTGGACGCCGGCCAGAGGAACGCCGAAAAGCTATCTCCGGTGGCAGCCGCCCACCGTATCCTGACCAAATCCTTCGGGGTGATTCCCTTCTCCGTGTATCAGAAAGACGGGGAAGCCCGGAAGTCGGTGGACGATGCGGCGCTGAACCAGGTGCTGAAGATTCGGCCAAATACAAACATGTCCCCCTTTTTGTGCCGGAAGACCCAGATGTCCAACGCGTTTTGGCACGGTTTCGGCTGCATCTGGAACCGCAGGGACATGCTTGGAAACATGGATGCCCGGATCCCACTGCCATCGGACTGCTGCAAAATCCGAAAAGGCCAGGCGACGGGGACATACTGGTACGATTTCAACGTGGACGGCGTGCAGAAAACCTTCGCCCCCTATGAGCTATCGATTTTGTTCTTCGAGTCCTACGACGGGATCCATGGGCGGGGGTTGCTGGATCTGACCCGGGAGTCCATTGCAACAGACGCAATGGCCCAGCGGTACAACAAAAAGTTTTATCAAAACGGGGCCAGGCTATCCGGAGTGCTGGAGGTGGACACTGACGCATCTAAACCGACCCGGAAAAAGCTAAAAAATGAGTTTCGGCAGTACGCCTCCGACGACGCCTTTTCCGTGGCGGTGGTAGATCACGGGATGAAATTTACGCCGCCGGGACTAAGCCAGAGCGACACCCAGTTTATTGAGAGCCGTGGCTTTGGAGTGGAGGAGATCAGCCGTTTTACCGGGATCCCGAAGTACATGCTGCAGGTAGGCAGGGAAGCCTACAACAGCAACGCCCAGCAGCGCATCGACTATTGACGGACACCCTGGTCCCTTATGTGATCGATTCAGCGGAAAGACGGCTGGTATATCCGGGGGAACGTGGAGGTGCTGATCCAGGGCTATGCCGCCTCGGCGGCCACCATGGCCATCGGCAGCATTGCCCGCATTCGCAGCGAGTCGGGGGCTCTTTTGTGTTACCACAGCCCAAGCTCCATGGCGGAGGGGGATTTCCTGGACAAGGCCCAGGCCTCGGAGGGGTTGCTGAATGCCAGAGACTGCGTGGCGAACATCTATTTGGCCAGAAAGGCCTGCAAACCAAGGGATGAGATTCTGGCCCTGATGGACAAGAACATTTTTATCTCCCCGGCACAGGCGCTGGAATACGGCCTGATCGACGAGGTGGTGCCGCTGGAGGCATCCGACCCGGATTAGAGCGCGGGAGAGCTGATCGCGGCGGCGGGCTCCCACATCCGTCTGACGGCCGCTATGCGCAGTCACTATCTGGATCATAGGGTGGCCCAGCAGGAGAAGACCGCAACCCAGGAACAGGCAAGACGCGCCCTGGCTCGGCTCAGAGCGCTTGCACAATATTGATGAGTTGAAAGGAGACACACACATGGATTATTTGGAAAAAATCACCGGGCTTCGGGCGCAGAAAGGCCAGGTGCTCACCCAGGCGGAGGATCTGGTCACGGCCGGAAAGTTTGACGAGGCAGACTAGGTCACGGCGCAGATGGAGGGCATCAACAGCCAGATTCAGAGTCTGGAAAAGCTGGCCGCCGCCAGCAACGCCAACGCGGATCCGGTCTATGACGGCGCTCTGCACAAAGACCCGGGCAGAGATCCCACGGACAAAAAGGGCGAGGCGAAGCCGTTTGCCTCTCTGGGGGAGCAGCTGAAGGCGATTTACTCGTTCCGTAAGGACCACGTGGAGGACAAGCGGCTGCAGCAGGTGAACAACGCCGTGCTCGGCACCAGCGGATCCACCGGTACCCACGGCGGGTTTGTCCTTCAGACCGATTTCGCTGGGACGATTCTGGACAGCGCCGTGTAGCAGAGCCCGCTGCTCAACCGACTGGACCGCTATACCTGCTCCAACGCCGCCAACGCATTGACGATCTTGTGATTGCCAGCCTGGAAGGGGGTGCAACCAATGTTTGAACGGCTGAAACGCCTCTATGCTGCAGGGCGACTGTCTGATGATGGATTGAACGCCGCCGTAGCGCGTGGGTGGATCTCAGAGAAGGAGCGGCACGAAATCACAGGGGCAGCCAATACGGCGCAATAACAAAAAGATTGGAGTAGGGCAATGGATCATGTAAACGGAATCAAAGCGGCAATTGCCGCCGCTGTCGGTGCACTGACCGGCCTGTGGGGATGGATGGAGTGGCTGGTAATCGGTTGGGTGGCCTGCAAGGTGCTGGACTACATCACCGGCTCCGCCGCCGCAGGGAAGGCTGGAAAATATCCCAGCGGTTACCCTGCCATAAATAAGAAAGGAAAATGAATTATGAACGCTATCGTACTGTATGGGGTCTATGAGACCACCCACAAAAGCCACGCTCCCGACACGACCATTGGCCTAGCTATGTTCAAGGCCGAACACCCCGAGGTCAAGATTACCCAGGAAGAGGACCGGAAGATCCGCGAGTTTATGGGCTGCCACGGCCAGGAGCTGGCCAAGGCGTTCCCGGATCCTGTTGCGTTTGCAAGGCTGTGGCTGCCTGCGTAAAGGCTGACGACGAGGCAGTCAAACAAGCGGCGGAGCTGATGGCGGAGTGAACCTCCACACCTGCCTGCTGACCGCCAACGACTGCTACAAGAAAGGCAGGACCATCGTGCCAAAGGGCGTCATGGTACAGCATATGTGGCTCCCAATGACGGTCTGCTGGGCAAGCCCTCCTCAAACCACTGGAATCAATCTTGGATAACCGCATGTGTCCACGCCTTTATTGGTAAGCTGGCCGACGGCAGCGTGGCCACCTATCAGACCTGCCCTGGACCATGCGGGGCTGGCACTATAAGTACAGCGGCAACGACACCCACATCGCCTTTGAGATCTGTGAGGACGGCTTGTCTGACCCCACCTATTTCACGGCGGTGTACCGGGAGGCCGTGGAGCTGACCGCCTACTTGTGCAAGCGCTACGGTCTGGACCCGTTGGTGGACGGCGTGGTGATCTGCCACCAGGAGGGCTACCAGCGCAACATTGCCTCCAACCATGGGGACGTGCTGCACTGGTTCCCAAAGTTTGGCAAGAGCATGGACGACTTTCGGGCCGACATGGCCCGAGAAGCGGAAGGTGATCATTTGACAGAAGCACAGATACGGGCCACTGTTCGGGATGAGGTGGCGGCGGTGGAAGCTGAGCGGGCAAAGCTGCCTGCCAGCGAATGGGCCAAGCCTTACATCCAGAAGGCTATTGACAATGGGATGATGGCGGAGAACGCCGCAGGCACCATCGACCGGCCCAGGGCGACTACCACGATTACCTACCCGCTATTCGACTTCTGCTGAATGGCAATGATATAATAATAGTCTGTTGATGTAAGGACCACCATATTGGCTGATAATAAAGGAGGCCAGCTTTGGATTTGGGGTCGCAATTTTCACTGGGAATTGAAGTTTTTTTTCGTAAATAAACATCTTACTTCACCTCATTTTGCGCATAGGTCCAGGGCCACGGGTCCTGAAGCCAGCGGTAGCTCTCGCCGGAGGCGGCAGACGATTTCATCAGTGGCCCAAACTTGGATTCATAGGCGGCTTTGGCAGCCTTTTCCATAGCACCATACTGCTTGAACATGGTGAATGCCTCGGTATCCTCGGGGTGAGTATCCAAGTACAACCCAAGCTCCAGCACCACGAATTCCAACGCTTGAAGCTCTGCCAGCGGAGTGACGGGCAGAGTACTGCCTTCCACCTTCAGGTGAAACGGAAGATTCAGTCCGGGAAACAGAGTTCCGTTGCTCAGTGCCTCATTCTGCGCGTATTTCTTTGGACCGTCCTGCTGGAAAGGGACATATGGCACCGCTAGTCCCACGCAGGACGGCATCATGCCATAATTATCAGGGCAAATTGGCAGCGGGCAAGAGCTGCCGTTCTCAATATTCAAAGGAATTTCCCTCCTTGGTTCGTTTTCAGGGATTAGACCATCCCTCGTGTCAGTTTATGTTCTTGCCAGCTGATCTGCTCCCAGAACCCTGATCTTTCCTGGGTTGAGCGGTAGCCTACCTTCGTGTGAAGCCCATAGTTTCCAATAAAAATAACAGTTTTCTTGAGAATTGTTTTGTTCTTTTTTCATTCGGTATACCCCCCTTGTCCCAGACCATAAGATAGGGAGGAGGTGGTTGGAATTGAGACGAGGGGTTATGTTGCTGGGTTCCTTGATTTTAACATCGGTTTGTATGATGCTGACGCTTCAATGGTTTTACGCGCAGAGCACGCCTGCGGTCGCCCCGATGATTTCAAGCAGGGCAGACACGCTAATTCTGGACGCTGGACATGGTGGGGAAGACGGCGGTGCAGTATCCATTACGGGAGTTCCGGAGAGTCAAATCAACCTGGCCATCGTTCTGAAAATGGACGATATTCTTGGGTTCTATGGAACTTCCCCCATCCTTTTGCGAACAGAAGATATCTCGTTACACGACAGTACTGCAGAGACTCTGCGGGAAAAAAAGGTGTCTGATCTAAAAAACCGCGTGGCGGCGATTCAGGCCGCAAAAGACGCCACGCTGATCAGCATTCATCAAAATTCCTATCCGGATGGGCGTTACCATGGGGCCCAGGTATTCTATGCACCAACCGAGGGGTCTATGGAGTTGGCTCAGCACATCCAAAATGCGCTTAAAACATCTCTTCAGCCGGACAACAACCGAGAGCGCAAGCAGATTCCGAATACTGTCTATCTGATGAACCATATTACCTGCCGGGCAGTCATGGTCGAATGCGGATTTCTCACCAATTCGGAGGAGGAGGCCAAAATCCGGGATGATGGATATCAGCGGAAACTTGCGGCGCTGCTTTCTTTCGCCTGGCTTACTTCTTGTGATCAGATTTCACAGGCAAAAGAGGGGGCACTATAATTCCCTAGTTTACTTTTCTATCCAAATCTGATACAATGAGATAAAGTTTTGTTGACCAAAGAGGAGTTCCACAATGAAGGTAAAAACCCTGTTTTACTGTACCGAATGCGGCAATGAATTTCCAAAATGGCAAGGAAAATGCCCGGCCTGCGGCTCCTGGAATACGGTGGTAGAACGCCCCGCAGAAAAGGCGGTCAAAAAGCCCGGCTCCTCAATTGCAAGAGGGTCCGGGCTTGGAGTTGCGGTTCATCGCCCCAGGGCCATGAAGGACGTGGAGACCACGGATGAGCTCCGGTTCCGCACCGGAATGGGAGAACTGGACCGGGTGCTGGGCGGCGGTGCGGTAAAGGGCTCGCTGGTGCTGGTCGGCGGCGCACCCGGCATCGGAAAGTCCACACTTATGTTGCAAATCTGCGACAATTTATGCCGCTTCGCAACAGTTCTATATGTATCCGGGGAGGAGTCGGAACGCCAGATCAAACTCCGAGCTGAACGGCTGTCCGTAAGGGGAGAGGGGCTTCACCTGCTGGCAGAAAGCAATTTGGAGAACTTGGTTGATGCGGTTCACACCCTCCAGCCGGATGTGCTGATTGTAGATTCCATCCAGACCATGTATAACGGGGATGTCAATGCTTCTCCCGGCAGCATCAGCCAGGTGAAAGAATGCACCATGGCGCTGATGCAGCTGGCGAAAGGGGAGGGGCTAACGATTTTTATCATCGGCCACGTCAATAAAGAGGGTTCAATCGCCGGGCCTAAGGTGTTGGAGCATATGGTGGACTGCGTCCTTTATTTTGAAGGCGAGCGCCATATGGCATACCGCATTCTGCGCGCGGCAAAAAACCGGTTTGGTGCCACCAATGAGATTGGCGTGTTTGAGATGGAAGACGGCGGTCTGGCCGAGGTACCGAATCCCTCGGAAACCTTGCTGTCAGGCCGGCCGGCCGACGCGCCCGGCACATGTGTCACCTGTGTTATGGAAGGAGTTCGCCCTGTTCTGGCAGAAATTCAGGCGCTCATGGTGCCTAGCAGCTTGGGAAATCCGCGCCGGGTCAGCAATGGATTTGACTATAATCGTGCCATGCTGCTGTTGGCCGTGTTGGAAAAGCGCGGCGGTCTGCTGGTTGGCGGCTGCGACGCGTATATGAATGTCATCGGGGGGTTATATCTGGATGAGCCAGCTGCGGATTTGGCTGCCACACTGGCATTGGCATCCAGTTTTCGTGACAAACCGGTTCCTCACGATCTGGCCGCCATTGGCGAGGTGGGACTGACCGGAGAATTAAGAGCAGTCAGCGCCCTGGGGCAACGGCTGGCTGAGGTTCAGCGCCTTGGATTCAAAAAATGCATGATTCCAAAACGGGTTCAGGGAAAGCTGGCCGTCCCGGCGGGTCTAGAGTTGATTCGTGTCTCCAATATCCGGGAGGCACTGGCTGCTCTGTGAGGATTCTGGGCAGACGGGAACAAAGTTGATACAGCCCCGGTGGCCCGGAACTCCGGAGGAAGCGGCTCTGGACAGAGAACAGTATCCGTCCTTCTGATAGACGCAGGGATCGGTGCAGGCAATCAAGCTCATAGTTGTTCACCTCAAGTTCAAATGCATCGGCTGTTATCAGTTAGCATCTCCAAAACAAAACTTCATATGCAATCGAAGGGGGGAACGCTTTTGTCCTCTGGCAGTCGTTGATTGTTAGGTCAACAAAATAAAGATTTTGTTGACCTAAATGGAGGTAAAAGCGGCCAATATGGATTACCGCACCGCCGCACCGCCGCTGATCCTGGATTTCCTGGTTTATCATGAAACCATTCAGGGTCATTCTAGACGTACCGTTGACGAATATTTTTTGGATCTGCGCAGTTTCTTTCGATTTCTGAAAAAAGAAAAAAATCTGGTTCCACGGGATGTTTCGTTTGACCAAATATCCATTGACGACATCGGACTGGAATTTGTAAAAAACGTCATCTTGACCGACGTCTATTCTTACATGAATTATCTGTCCCGTGAACGCGGACTTAATCCAGCTTCCAGAGCGCGCAAAATTGCCACCATTCGTTCCTTCTATAAATACCTGACCAGCAAAACCAAGCTTTTAACGAAAAATCCCGTGCAGGATCTGGATTCTCCCCGTAAGAAAAAAAGCTTGCCTAAGTATCTGGATTTAAAAGAAAGTATCAGCTTATTAGCGTCTGTTGACGGAAAAAATTCCAGCCGTGACTACTGCATTTTGACGTTGTTTTTAAACTGTGGGCTGCGTATTTCTGAGCTTGTTGGCTTGAATAAAACAGATGTTCGAAACGACCAGATGCGAGTCGTGGGCAAAGGCAACAAAGAACGAATCCTATACTTGAACGAGGCCTGCCAAAAAGCCCTTCAGGACTGGATGACAGACCGGGACACCTTGGCCCTGGTCGATCAAAATGCGCTGTTTGTCACGTTGCAAAATCGGCGGCGCATTTCCAAGGCAGCCGTCCATAAGCTGGTGAAAAAACACCTAGCGGCCGCTGGATTGGATACAACACAGTATTCCTCCCACAAGCTTCGCCATACCGCCGCCACACTGATGCTTCAGAATGGCGTGGATGTGCGCACCTTACAAGAGGTGCTTGGTCACGACCATTTGAATACCACCCAAATCTATACCCACGTAGACAACGAAGGCCTGCGTGCTGCCGCTCAGGCAAATCCACTGGGGCACGTAAATAAAAAAATAAATAAAAAATAAAAAATCTAAAATAAATAAATAAAAAATAAAAAACCGCAAAATTCTGTCGGTAGTCCTATTTTTACCGTTATAAATTAAATTGAAAAAATGTCGTTATTTTGTCGGTTAGACAAAAACAAATGTAAACAATAAATAGAAGCTACGTTTTCGAGTAAAAACGTAGCTTCTATTTATTTTTGGAGCACTCCCCTGCCTCAATCAGATCATAGAATGCTTTGTCCTTTGGTATCCCTTGCAGTGGGGGCAAGTAATCATATTTTTCAGAATATCACGGACTTTATCTTTGCGTGGCCGTTGTACTGGCTGTTAAAAAAGCAATAAGAGCCGAAAAACGGAAAGACGCGGGTTTTAAAATTCCTCTGCGGATGCGTGCTCAACCAGGCCGTCCAGCGGGCAGCCGACAAAATTGCTTCCGATGCGCACAAAATTCGCAGCATTGCCGGAGGTCAAAAAGCGAAGCGTGCGGCCAGTACCGTCATGAATGGCATCGGCTGCGGTAAGCTGCTCCATCGCGCATACTGCGGCCTGCCGTCCGGCATTGATCAGGGTAACGCCGTCGCCCATATACGCTTTGATGGCCGCCGACAAGACCGGAAAATGGGTGCAGCCGAGAATTAGCGTATCTACTCCGGCTTCCCGGATTGGCCGCAGATATCCCTCCACCACACTTTTTACATCATGGGACTGGGGGTCCGTTTTGCCGGCTTCCACCAAAAGCACCAGCTTGGGACATGCCACCGAAAAGATCTGACAATCCGGCAGAATTTGCGTTAAGGCATTGGCATACTTGCCGACCTGGATGGTAAGCGGAGTGCCGATAATACCGATCTTTTTATTTTTGGTGGCGGAAGCCGCGACCTGTACCGAGCAATCGATGACGCCTACCACCGGAACGGGATACTTGTGCGTGAGAAGTGGGATGGAAGAAGTGGCTGTACCGCACGCAATGATGATGGCTTTTACATTTTTGGAAATCAGAAAGTCCAGATCCTGCTGGGTCATCGCCGCGACCTCTTCCAGCGTGTGCACCCCGTAAGGCGCCCGGCCATTATCGCCAAAAAACAAAATACTTTCCTGCGGGTAAGAGCGGAGGATCTCCCGGGCGGCGGTCAGCCCGCCGAACCCGGAATCCATAATTCCAATGGGTCGAGTATCCATAGTTATTTGTCACCTTGGCAGTGCCCTGAATGGATTTTCCTTGTATCGCTGCGGTGTTTGCTTATAACGTTTCGATCCGCGTATCAAATTTCGGACAATGAACCCGCACGGTCACATTATCGTCCACCACTTCGCAGATCTGCGCGTCGCAGGTGGCACTCAGCAGACGATATGCGTCCGGGAAATTCAGGGCGAGCTTCCTCATCAAAAACTTTACAGTATCGTTGACTGCAACCTTCAGGCTTTCTTCCAGAGTGCGGCGGGAGGCCAAAAAGTACAGTCCGTCATAGGTTTCAATGACAGGCCGCTCGATGGGACGGTCCCGGTAAATCGTTGCTTTCAGGCACATGCGTCCCGCGATTTCAATGCCGGTGCCGGAAAGCTCGCCGTCGCCCATGCAGGCGTGCATATCGCCGACTGCCAGGCCAGCTCCCTCAACGCCCACGGGGAAGTATACCCTTGAACCGACCCGCACCAGCTTGGTGTCCATATTGGCGCCGTGATCCTCGGGAACCGCGCAATGAAAATCGCCCTCTTTGGGTGCAACCCCCATCACGCCGATCATGGGCGTCAGCGGAATGTGAATCGTATCGGAAAACCAGGCGAAGCCGTCATGAACTGGGATGATTTTGGTATCGGGAGCGGTGATCTGGTCCCCCAGTACCCCAAGACCGACCGATGTGACCATGACGCCCTGCGGGGCAAGATCGATCGCCAAAACTTCCACACAGAGCGTATCGCCCGGGTGTGCGCCATTGACATCAATGGGGCCTACCGCGCAGTCCATGATGGAAATATCGATATCCGGACGCTTTACCTTTTCAGACGTAATCTGGCCGGTATAACAGTCGTCCGCCTCCACCCAAAATATCTCATTGTCTTCTACGGTGTAATTCGCCTTATTTTGAGGATTGAAATGAAAAATGACCTTATGTTTTGGAATAACTCGCATGATGATACCTTACCTTTCACAGCTTGCAGGGACGGAATGATTACCAGCCTGCAGGCAAAAGACCAAACATCGAGCAAATGTAATAAAGAGCGCCGAGACTGAAAATAATGATGATCGTATACTGCACAGCAGGATGCGCATACCAGCCGCATTTCCATTCCGGTTCCAGATCACCTGACTGACGTACTTTTTTCAGCATCATGACAGGTACAATTGACATAATGACACCGCCGAAGGTTCCGGCCCAGCCGATGGCATCCACAAAGCTGACCAACCCTGCATAAGCAAGCGCGAACGGAGGCAGCACCGTGCAGGCAATTGCAATCAGACGGGTTTTGGTGTCCCGCTCGTCTTTCAGTTTAAACATATCCACAATATTGGTCAGCATTGCACCACCAACCGCCCAATAGGAGGTCATCATGGCACACAGCGCAAAGATATTGGCCGTAAAGAGCGCCCATGTGCCAAGTGCCTGACCCCAGGCCAGCGTGGCGACCTGCGTCACGTTCTCGGCGCCGGTCAGGGAAAGCACTGCCAGAGGCACGATAGCCAAAAGAATGCCGGTGATAAACATGCCCAGCATAATAGCAACAGGCAGCTTCTGAGGCGTATGGCGCATCCCGCGTGCCAGCTCAGGCACGGCATATTGTGCAATATAGCAGAAAATGGCGCTGGACAAAAGCGGCACCGCATAGGTCCAGTCGGAGTACATTGCCCGGCTTACATCCGCCTTGCTGGACAAGAACGATGCAGCTACGATCACAAACAGAAGAATTACCATGCCGGTGGACATGAATTTTTCCCACAGGCCTGTCGCCTTCAGTCCGAACCACACCACCAGAACGCAGGGAATGGTGAAGAGCAGACTACCCGCCCAGTTTGGCAACCCAAGCAGGGTGCACAGAATGTTGCCCGAGCCGGTAGTGTAGGCAATCATGCAGCCGATGGAATTGGCGCACACAGAGATAAACATCAGCACCGAGCCTGTTTTGCCAACATATTTTTCTGCAAGACCCGGCAGCTGAAGCGGCTTCTTTGTGCGCAAGGCAGTTTCTGCAACATACAGCATGGAAAACGTTGTGAACAAGCCGGCGATCAGCAGCCACAGCAACAGAATTGGCCAGCCGGCTTTGCGAGCGGAGTAAGCAAGGCCCAGAATACCGGAACCAATGTTGGCGCCTACGATAATGGCCACAGCCTCATACATGGTCAACTGGGTTACTTTCAGTGCGCCTTCCTCCAAGAGCTGTTCATTTTTTCCCATCAGAGTTCCTCCTTACAAAGTGATGTTAGGATTGTGGTTACGCGTAAACCAGAAGACTTCCTACGCCTATACTATATGACATCCATGACAACAACTGGACAACAAAAAGGACAAACAGGCTTTTTTGGGACCGTAATTTTAAATATTTTGTTGAAGTTTTTCACTCAATGCCGCGCTGGTGAGCTCGGCCCAGCTATATTGCAGCATGTATTCGCCCGTATAGGAATTGACGGCGGCCACATCGCCCTCCAAAAAGCGGTAATAGTCACAGTCCAGCTTTTCTGTCACGACGGCAAAGCTGTTGTGCCGATTGGCAAGGATATCCTCGCAGCCCACCTCACGCAGGGTTTTTGCTAGATGCGATTTGAACGTTTCAATCTGATTTTTCACAGAGCGGTCATAGGGCTTATCCTCAAAAAGGACAGCCGCGATTTCCTTGATGGTGCAGGAGGCACCCCGGCAGTGGATCAAATACGCGAGGAACTCCTTGCACTTGGCCCGGGGAAAATCGATACGCTGCCCGTGATAAAACACCTCAAAATTTCCAAAGCACTGCACCCGCATAGATTTTTCAGGCTGGCTGTTCAGCGTGAGTAAGTGGATACAGGCGAGTTCCTCCTGAATAGCACTGACCGAGACAGGCTTCATCAAATAGCCACGGGCGTGCACGGAATACGCCTTCAGGGCATACTGCGGGTAAGCGGTCACAAAAATGATTTCTAACGTGGGAAGAAGATTTTTGAGATCCAGCGCCAGCTCTAAACCGGATTTACCACGCATTTCAATATCCAAAAACGCAACGTCGGGCCGAAATGACGCCTCCCGGATGGCGTCCAGCGCCTGCGAGGGACGGTGGAACGAGCGGATCTCTGATTCGGGCTTTGCCTTTTTCAACGCGTCGACCAGGTCATTCAAAGCCAAAATTTCATCGTCGACGGCCAGTAGCTTCTCATGCACTTGGTTCAGGCCTCCTTTGCTGTTTGGGAATGGTAATTGTTACCATGGTTCCCTGTTCCAACACGCTGGAGACGGACAGCTCGCCGTTGTCAAAGGCCCGCAGCCGTTCCTTCACATTCATCAGTCCGACATGCCCTTCGTAATGTTCAGCCAGTTTTTTAGGGTCGAAGCCAACCCCATCGTCGGATACCAAAATGACAAACGCCCGTTTTGTCTCGGCAGTTCGTATTGTGACCGTACCGCCGACTTCCCTCGACATCACGCCGTGGCGCACTGCGTTTTCTACGATAGGTTCCAGCGTCAGCGGCGGAAGGGAAAACTCAGTGACCGGCGTATCAATCTCTATGTTCAGATCCTCTCCGAACCGCATTTTTTCCAGTTCAAGATAGTGGTGGGTCTGCTCCAGCTCCTGCAAGAAAGGCACCTCCCCCTCTGTGGTCAGCGCATTCAGGTTGCTTCGGAGAAACGCGGTGAAGTTCACGAGAGCCTGCTCTGCCAAGGGCGGATTGATGCGGCACAGAGATTTGATACTTGCCAATACATTATAGAGAAAATGTGGTTGGATCTGGCTGAACATAATGGAAACGCGCTGTCGGGTAAGCTGCTGCTCTTTCATTTTTTCATAATCAATCTGAACATTTATGTAGATCAAAAGTAGTGAAAAAGCAACCGTTATATAAGAAAGCCGGATTCCTGAAATCAGGATATCCGCTGTGACGGAAAGCACGCAGAGCGCTTCAAAGGAAAGAAACGTGATCGCCTTTTTATTGGTGAGCTTCTTCCGCAGCGACACGATGATGGACGCAGCAACCGAGGTGGGCAGCACAATAAAAAACAACGATAGGTATGGGTGGTTTTCCAGATGCCAAGACTGCACTGTGCTGCGGGAGGTAAATTCAGAAATGATCACCAGCAAAAGGCCGTCAGAACTCAGACCGCCGATCAACACCAGATAGCGATGCAGTTCCCGTCGTTCCTCATTCACATAGCTCAACAGGTAAATGCTGAACAAAACGATGAGTGGATAAGCCGAAGCATAGGCCAAAAAACTGCCCACATCTCCTAAAATGGAAGGAACCTGCAAATGAGGCAGATTGACCCGCCGGGACATCGCGTCGCCAAGCAGCGCAACAATGGTAACTGCCAGCATCCATACATACAGCCGCATGAACAGGCGGTCCTGACGCTCACCGGCGATGCTTAAAAAAACAGCCGACATCAGCAGCGCGCACAAAAGGTCCAATGCAACGGCGATGAGGGTTAGCGGCGCAGCCGTCACAGTGTTACAGCCGACGCCGATCAGCAGATCCAGCAAAAGCAGCAGGATTCCCCCGCTTATCACGGTGCCGACCAGGGAAGTCACAATTTTTTTATACATTTCCGGCATCCCTTTCTCTTGAGCCTTTTGCGGCGTGGCTTTACTCTGGGCGTGGCTTTACTCTGCAAGAAATAAAAGCTTAACTATTGACACAGTAATTTCTATATTTAATAATCCAATAACTATTCGCAAATTGCAAGTACAAATTGAACAGTTAGGCGAGAACGGCAACGGATATCAGGCAGCATAGAATGAGGTGTTCCATCTGGATAAAAACTCCATGGTGGGCGCCACCGTCTCCATGGCAGTTTCCAAGAGCCGGAAGCAAGGGAAATTACCGCATTTCAGAACTTTTCAAGTAAAATGAAGCACCCGGTTTCATCTGAAACCGGGTGCTTTTCCGTATTTTGTCATCTTTCTCGACTCATACAGAGTTTTATTTTTTGAGGGGACGTTCCTGTCGCAATGTAGTTCATCCCAACTGCTGCTTAGAAAACGATGAGTGCAACAAGTCCTGCCAGCAAGATCGACAGGATTAGTCGCTCAATCCAGAGGATAATCAAATCGCCAACCTTAACGGGAATCTTAGTGGACAGAATACAGGGAATCACGGCAGAGAAGAACAGCAGCTCAGAGATGCAGCAGACTGCAACCACATAACGAGTTGCCAGTGCCGCGCCGGTGACAAAGGCCGCAGGCAGGAACATCTCTGCAATGGTTGTGGCGAGAGACTGGGCGGCTAGTAATGCCTCGGGGATACGAACCAACAAAGCAAAGGGATAGAAGATGTATCCGATTATGCTGAAGATAGGTGTGTACAGTGCCAGCAGCATACCCAACAGGCCGATGGAGAGAATCGTAGGCAGGATGTTTGTAATCATCCGAAGGCCGTCCTTTGTGTTCTTCAGGACATTGGTCCCGATATTGCCGGAACGGTCAGCCGTTTCCAGTGCCTCGCTCCAAGCCACCTTGAAGCGATCTTTGGTCACAATGGCTTCAGGGTTTGGCTCAACGCCCTCCATGTATTCCGACGGAACCTTTGCCGTTGGATAAATGTGCGTAACAATGGCAGTTACAACAAAAGTAATAACCAGTGTTGTCCAGAAGTAGAAATTCCAGCGATCCATCAAGCCCAGCGTCTTGGCAACCACAACCATGAAGGTGGTGGATACGGTGGAGAAGCCGGTTGCGATAATGAAGGCTTCCTTCTTTGTATAACGACCCTTTTGATACATATCATCAGTAATGATCAGGGCCAGAGAATAACTTCCCACGAAAGAAGCAACGGCATCAATTGCGGAACGACCTGGCGTTTTCCAGATTTTGCGCATCACCGGCTGAAGGAACACTGCAACAAATTCCATCAGGCCGTAGTCCGTCAAAAAAGAAAGAAACACAGATCCGATCGGAACCAGGAAGCACAGGCTGCAGCAGAGTGTGACAAACAGATAGGGCAAAAGATCCGGGTTGGTCAGCAGCTCTTCCGGTCCCAGGTGAAACACATACATGACTGCACAGATAAGACCAATGATCTTAAAAATAGAGAACACGACATCTTTTATGCTTTTGTTCCAAGTTTTCTTGGCAAAGGGAAGGATAGCGCCAGCCGCTACCACAATCAGAACAATGTAGCCCTGAACCGTAACGCCGAGTGCATTTCGAATCAGAGTGGTGACATGATCCAAAGGGATCGTGGTTTTCCCGTTAAACGGGACGCTGACAAAGAACATGAAGAATCCCAACAGACTACACAGAAAGAATTTTGCCGCATTGCTTGAATTTTTCTTTTCTACCATAATTTCTCCTCCTCTAAAAAATCCCCTCAGTTTGGACTTTACAGAAGGATCATATCATAGGAACCATCACACTTGAATCACACAAATTCGGCAGCTATGGGTCGTCATTTTTGCGCA
>JAYFPV010000462.1:0-5094 GCA_034927465.1 Lawsonibacter sp. | reverse complement strand
AGGGAATTAAGCGGGGCACCTTCTCCAGCGCCGCTGGCATGGGCGAGTCCACTCCTGCCGCCTCCGCGGCCGAGACCAGCCACCCGATCAAGCAGGGCATGGCAAACGCGGCAGGCGTCTGGCTGGATACCATCATTGTTTGCACGGCAACCGGCTTTATGATCTTGCTGACCGACTGTTTTAATGTAACGGATGTATATATTGGTCAGGGCGCTGCAGAAATGGCTGCTTTGGCGGCTTCTGGAACCCGGGGGGTCATCTTTGTTCAATATGCCTGCCGTCTGGTGATTGGCAATTTCGCACCTTTGTTTATTGCGATTATGCTGGCACTGTTCTCGTTCACCTGCATCATCAGCTACTATTATGAGGCGGAAACCTCCGCACTCTATCTGTTCCAAGGAGAAGGAAAAGCCAAAGCGCGTAAAATTGTTACCTGGATCATTCGGATTGCCATTGTTGCTCTGGTGTTTGTATTCGGTATCGTGGAGTCTTCGCTGGCTTGGGATCTATCCGATTTGGCGCTTGGCGCCTGCACTTGGGTCAACATCTTTATGCTGTGGTTCCTCTTCCCGAAGGCCCGCGCCTTGTATCTGGACTATGAAGAGCAAATGAAGGCGGGGAAAGATCCGTATTATAACCCGGATAAGCTGTCTTGGAAGGGTGTCGACACGGAACTGTGGAAAGAAATTAACAAAGATCGGATCAAAGCCGGCAAGTAAATCCACAGCATGCAAGCAGACGTTTCTGAATACTTATTGATTCCAGCGTTCTTTTGCGGTTTGTATGGGGAATGGGGTGGAAGCCCTTTCCCCATACAAACAAATCAGAACACCTATGCACGCTTAGGTCACTCATGTTCACCGAAACAGGCGTCTGTCGCGGCAAACGATTCGGCTCACCGAAAGGGCTGCGTCAGACCCTGCTCCCTGAGAGAAAAACAGAAATTTCGAGTTCAAAAAAATACATTATGGTTTGCTGCGGCAAAGGTCCTTTTCGGTATCCTTTTTTGCCTTGTAGCGCAGCGGAAAGGTATGGTCTTAACGATGTCGAACGCATATTTTACAATTACCCGTCCAGAAAATGATCCATTTAAGGGCTATTTGCCTGGGAGCATTGAGCGCGCGGAGCTGAAAGAGGAACTGAAAAAGCAATCTCAGCAGGTTGTGAAGATCCCTCTGATTATTGGCGGCAAGGAAGTATGGACGGAGAAAACCATTCAGGTCACCATGCCACACGACCATCAACATGTCATCGCCGAGTGCTGCATGGCAGGAGAAGCAGAACTGAAGATGGCAATTGATGCTGCATTGGCGGCAAAGGACGCCTGGGAGCAAATGCCTTGGGAGCATCGCTCTGCTATTTTCCTGAAAGCGGCGGATTTGATCACAGGATCCTATCGCAAAGTTTTGAACGCTGCCTCCATGCTTGGACAGTCTAAAACCGTATTCCAGGCGGAGATTGATATTGCTGAGTTGGCCGATTTCCTTCGATTTGGTGTTTGGAGCGCGCAGGAGATCTTCAAGGATCAGCCCTCCAGTGTGAACGGAATTTGGAACCGGCAGGATTACCGTGCCCTGGATGGTTTTATCTGCGCCATCTCTCCCTTCAACTTTACCTCCATCGGCGGAAACCTGCCAACCGCGCCTGCGATTGTCGGCAACGTTGCCCTTTGGAAGCCGGCTCGTACCGCCGCTTTGTCCAACTACTATTACATGAAGCTTCTGCAGTGGTGCGGTCTGCCCGACGGTGTAATCAACTTTGTCCCCTGTGCGGGCAGCGATATGTCGAAGTATGTCGTCCGCCATCCGAAGATGGCCGGGTTCCACTTTACCGGGTCCACCGCCGTATTCCAGGGTGTGTGGAAGCTGGTTGGGGAACACATTGCGGAATACACCAATTATCCCCGTCTGGTTGGCGAGACGGGCGGCAAAGACTTCATCTTTGCCCATAACACAGCAGACATTGAGCCGCTGGTGGCCGGAATTGTCCGCGGTTCTTTTGAATATCAGGGACAGAAATGCTCTGCATGTTCTCGGGCCTTTGTTCCTGCCAGCATTTGGCCGGTGGTGGAGCAGCGGCTGAAAGAACGGGTTGCCGAACTGAAGGTCGGCGACGTGCAGGAGTTTGACACCTTTATGGCGGCCGTCATTGACGGTGAATCCTTTGAAACCTGTAAGGGGTACATCGACCGCGCCGCCGCTTCCCCAGACTGTGACTTTGTAACCGGAGGCACATATGACGACAGCAAGGGCTGGTTTGTCCAGCCTACGGTAATCCGCTGCAAAGCGCCCGATTACGAGTCAATGGTCAAGGAGATTTTTGGCCCCATTGTCTCCATCTACGTCTACGAGGACGACAAGCTGGACGAAACGCTGAAGATCTGCGACAGCGCATCTCCATATGCCTTGACTGGAGCTATTTTTGCCCAGGACCGGGGGGCGATCGTCAAAATGGAGCAGGCCCTGCGTCATGCGTCCGGAAACTTCTACATCAACGACAAATGTACGGGCGCCGTGGTTGGCCAGCAGCCGTTTGGCGGAGCGCGAGCTTCCGGAACGAACGATAAGGCGGGTACTGGCTTAAACATGATTCGATGGCTCAGCGCTCACGCGGTCAAGGAGTGCTTTGCACCGTCTTCCGCGATTCAATATCCCTATATGACCGAGGAATGATTTGACGCGAAAGTGCGTTTTGGAGGGAGCTGAACGATTCCGCGTCAGTTCCCTCTTTTGCAAAGAGGATTCCCTTCCCGGAAGGCGAATCCCCAATTCGGTCCGTTTTTGTGATTGGGGAATCAAAGCTATGAATCAGCCAATTGTATTCAACATTCAAAAATATTCCATTCATGATGGAAATGGCATTCGAACCACCCTTTTCTTTAAAGGGTGCCCGCTTTCCTGCAAATGGTGCCATAACCCGGAAAGTCAGCGGTATGCGGTGGAACTAATGCTCTATCCGGAACGCTGTGTGAACTGCGGCTGCTGTGTTTCTGTTTGTCCCCAGCAAGCGAACGTCCTTGTGGACGGGCGTTTGACCATGAACCGCGCAGCATGTATTGGCTGCGGCGCCTGTGTAGACGTTTGTCTGGCTAACGCCAGAGAGTTGGTAGGAAAAGCATATACGGTGGCGGAACTGGTCAAGGAAGCGGAGAAGGACCAGATGTTCTATGAGGAATCCGGCGGTGGGATCACGTTGTCTGGCGGCGAGGTCATGGCCCAGAATATGGATTTCGTCGAAGAACTCTGCCGCAGACTTCACCGCAAGGGGTACAGTGTCAACATTGACACCTGTGGTTACGCTCCGTACGAACATTTTCAGCGGATTTTACCCTTTGTGGATTCGTTTCTCTATGATCTAAAGCTGATGGATCCCAGTGAGCACATGCAGTTTGTTGGTACCGACAACCAGATCGTTTTGGACAATTTAGTCCGTCTTAGCGCAGACGGCGCAAAAATTAATATTCGAATTCCGGTCATCAGCGGTTTAAACGCAACAAAAGAAATGATGGAAAGCGTCATTGCGTTTTTGAAGGGTCATTGGATTCATCCCACTGGTATTAATTTGCTTCCCTACCATAACACCGGGAAAAGCAAGTATGATAATCTGAACCTGCCCTACGCCGATGAAATGCTTCGTGTCCCATCAAAGGACCAAATGGAGCTGTTTCAAACAATGTTTATTCAAAGTGGCTTTGTCAATACCAAAATAGGAGGGTAAACCATGGAAGAACGTGGCATGAACGAACGGATTCGCAAATTGAGACATCAGAGCATGGAGGCAATTCCGCACCTGGATCTGGAACGCGCCAAGCTTATGACAGAAGCCTATAAGCGGTATGAGGGAACGGTTTCTGTTCCTGAAATGCGCGCCACTGCACTGAAGTACTATTTCGAGCATAAGACGCTGTGTATCAATGAAGGCGAGCTGATTGTCGGTGAAAAGGGAGATGCCCCTCAGGCGGCCCCCTCCTTCCCCGAACTGTGCTGCCACACAGTAACAGATCTGGACGTCATGGATGCCCGCGACCTGATCAGTTTTAAGGTAAAGCAAGAAGACAAACAGTATCAGAGCGATGTCATTATCCCCTACTGGGAGAATCGTTCTACCCGACACAAGATTTTGCAGAATATGACACCGGAATGGAAAGCCGCCTACGAGGCCGGTATTTTTACCGAGTTTATGGAGCAGCGCGGTCCGGGCCATACGGTTGGCTCTGTAAAAATTTATCAGAAGGGTTACTTGGATTATCAGAACGACATCAAGGATGCCGTGGCAAAGCTTGATTATTTGCATGACCCGGAGGCGCTCCAGAAAAAGGAGCAGCTCAACGCCATGAGCATTGCCTGTGATGCCATTATGGTTCTGGGGGCCCGTTATGCCGCTTATGCCCGGGAGCTGGCCGAACAAACAGAGGACCCAAAGTGGAAAGAAGACCTGCTTTTGATCGCGTCGAATTGCGACGTGGTACCGGCTCACAAGCCGCAGACCTTTCACCAGGCGATTCAGATGTACTGGTTTACCCACCTTGGCGTCACGTCCGAGCTCAACCCCTGGGACGCCTACAGCCCCGGCCGATTTGACCAGCATCTGAATCCATTTTTCCAGGCGGATACCGAACGCGGCATTTTGGATAACGAGAAGGCGCTGGAATTGCTGGAGTGCCTATGGGTAAAGTTCAATAACCAACCCGCGCCTCCCAAAGTCGGCATTACGTTGAAGGAGAGCTCCACCTACACCGACTTTGCCAATTTCAATACCGGTGGCATTACGCCCGAAGGCCAGGACGGTGTCAACGATGTCTCCTACCTGCTTTTAGACTGCATGGATGAGATGCGGTTGCTCCAGCCATCCTCCAATGTGCAGATCAGCCGCAAAACGCCCCGGAAATTTTTAAAACGCGCCTGTGAAATTTCCAGAAAAGGCTGGGGGCAGCCGGCGTTCTATAACACAGATGCCATCGTTCAAGAGTTGCTGAACGCGGGCAAAAGCCTGGAAGACGCCAGACGCGGCGGTTGCTCTGGCTGCGTGGAAACCGGCGCGTTTGGCAACGAGGCCTATATTCTGACCGGTTACTTCAACCTGCCGAAGATCTTT
>JAYFPV010000240.1:0-10218 GCA_034927465.1 Lawsonibacter sp. | reverse complement strand
ATGCGCGGAATCAGCAAGGAATTCCCCGGCGTCAAGGCTCTGGATAACGTGAACCTGACTGTTCGTGCCGGAACCGTACATGCCCTGATGGGGGAGAACGGTGCGGGAAAATCTACTCTGATGAAATGTCTGTTCGGCATTTATAATAAGGACAGCGGCACGATTACGCTGGACGGCAAAGAGGTCAATTTTAAAAGCTCCAAAGAAGCCCTGGAAAACGGCGTGGCGATGGTGCACCAGGAATTAAACCAGGCCCTGACCCGTACGGTGAAGGATAACCTGTGGCTGGGCCGTTATCCAAAGGTGGCCGGTCTCATGGTGAGTGAGCGAATCATGGACCAGCGTACCAAAGAAATTTTCCAAACGCTGGAGGTCAATGTCAACCCGAAGGCGGTCATGTCCACCATGCCGGTCTCGCAGCGGCAGATGGTGGAAATCGCCAAAGCGGTATCCTATGATTCCAAAGTGATCGTCTTTGACGAGCCGACCTCCTCCCTCACCGAGGTAGAAGTAGAGCACTTGTTTCGCATCATCAAGATGCTAAAGAACAAGGGTTGTGGGATTATTTACATCAGCCATAAAATGGAGGAGATCCTTCGCATCAGCGACGACGTGACCATCATGCGGGATGGACAGTGGGTAGCCACTAAACCGGCGAAAGACCTGACCATGGAAGAAATCATCCGGTTGATGGTAGGACGCGAGCTGACCAACCGCTTCCCACCCAAAACCAATCAACCGGACGAAGTCATTTTGGATGTCCAGCAGATTGCGGGCCGGTATACTCGGCTGAAGGATGCCACCTTCCAGCTGCATAAGGGAGAAATCCTCGGCATTGCCGGGCTGGATGGTTCCGGACGGACTGAGGTTCTGGAAAATCTGTTCGGATCTATGACCCGGGCGGGGGGAACCATTACCCTTCACGGCAGGGAGATCCAAAATCGCAGCCCACAGGAATCCATTAAGAACGGCTTTGCTCTGCTGACCGAGGAGCGGCGGGCCACGGGGATTTTCGGAATCCGGGACATCCGGGACAACACGGTGATTTCCAGCTTAAAGGACTATCTGGTGGGCGGCGTCTGCCTCAGCGACAAGAAGATGGCGAAAAAAACAGACTGGTCCATCCAGGCGATGCACATTAAGACTCCGAATCAGAAAACGCAAATCCGCGCTCTGTCCGGCGGCAACCAACAGAAAGTGATTATCGGCCGGTGGCTGCTCACTAAGCCGGAAGTGCTGCTGCTGGACGAGCCCACCCGCGGCATTGATGTAGGAGCAAAATATGAGATTTATCAGCTGATTCTTGATCTGGCCAACGACGGCAAGGGTGTGGTCATGGTTTCCTCTGAGATGCCGGAGCTGTTGGGCGTCTGCGATCGGATCCTTGTCATGTCCGGCGGCCGAGTGGCCGGAGAGGTAGACGCCAAACATACCAGCCAGGAGGAGATCCTTACGCTGGCGGCCAAGTATGTGTAAAAGGGGAGGAAACGACCGATGAGTAAAGAATCCAAAGACCTTCAGGTCAAGGCGAAAAGCCAGCTGACCGCGAGAAAGGTAGGCGACATGCTGCTGAACAATGCCCTGTTTATCCTGATGTTCATCGCAATCGTCTATATTGCCATTTCCAACCAGAATTTTTTAAAGCCTGCCTCCCTGATTAACATTGTAGCCCAGACCGCCGCCTATCTTCCGGTGGCCCTTGGCGTGGCGGGCTGTATTGTACTTACCGGTACCGATCTGAGCGCGGGCCGTATCGTGGGTCTGACCGCCTGTATCGGCGCATCTTTGCTCCAAGCAGCGAATGGCGCCAACAAGATGTGGCCCAACATCGGCACCTTGCCCATCCCTGTGGTCATTCTGGTTGTCATGTTGGTGGGCGGCGCCATCGGCGCGTTCAATGGCTTTTTTGTGGCCAAGTTCAAACTGCACCCCTTTATTGTGACGCTGGGCAGTCAGCTGATCATTTACACGATGCTGCTGCTGTATGTGAAGATGGGCAACAACAACGGCATGGCAATTTCCGGCCTTGCCAAATCCTATACGAATTTTATTACCGGATCCCTGCCCTTTGCCAGAATTGCGGGCACGCCAATTCCCAACTATGTTTGGATTGCACTGGTTTTAACGGGTGTTATGTGGTTTATCTGGAATAAGACCACATTTGGAAAGAATATGTTCGCCCTTGGCTCCAACGAGGAGGCCGCCCGGGTGTCCGGCGTTAACGTCTTAATGACCACCATTATGGTGTTTGCTCTGGCCGGCGTGATGTACTCGTTTACCGGTCTGATTGAAGGGGCCCGCGTGGCCTCCAACACGGCCAACACCGGGTTCAACTACGAACTGGACGGCATCGCCGCCTGTGTCATCGGCGGGGTGTCCTTCGTCGGCGGCATCGGAAAAATCCGCGGCATTGTCATCGGCGTGTTGATGCTGCGTTTGATCTTCATCGGCCTGAACATGATGAACATTAACCAGGACTATTTTTACCTGGTCAAGGGTGCCATCATCCTGTTTGCCTGTGCACTGGATATGCGCAAATATTTAGTCAAAAAATAAAACTACGCGGAACCTAAGCTGGGCGTCCGTCCGTTTTCCGGGCGAACGCCTGCTTTCTTTTCAATAGGGGCCAATCGTGGTATAATAACCGCAAAGTGGCTATGATACGTTGAACTCAGTTCTTTTTGTCGTCCTCTTCCGGGGCAACCGAAAGGGCGGCGTTGTATCCCGTTTTGGGCATGCCTTCCGGGGATACGATACACATGCAAAGGGGGAGCTGCTATGGAGCCGTACCGTGTGCTTCTGGCCGATGATGAAGAAGAGATTCGGGTTGGTATCAGCCGTAAAATCGACTGGGACAGCCTGGGATTTGACCTGGTGGGTGAGGCGGAAAATGGGGCGGAGGCATTGGAGTTGGCGGAGCAGCTTCAGCCGGACGTGGTGCTCACCGACATTAAGATGCCGTTCATGGATGGGCTGGAGATGTGCCGCCGCTTGAAACAGTCACTTCCTGCAGCCAAACTGGTGGTATTTTCCGGCTTTGACGAGTTTGAGTATGCCAGACAGGCCATCGGAATGAATGTGTCCGAGTATATTTTGAAGCCCATCAATGCCCCGGAACTGATTGAGGTTTTGAACAAGCTGCGCGGACAGCTGGACGAGCAGCGTATGGAGCGCCGGGATATGGAGACGCTCAGGCGCCGGTACGAAGAGAGCCTTCCTGTTTTGCGCGAGCTGTTTTACACGCGGCTGCTGGATGGCCGGGTGCGGCCTGAACAGATTCAAGACCGGGCGGCCCGGTATGAAATTGAACTTCCAGAGGGAATCTGGACGGCGGCGCTGGTTCAGGTAGATTGTCTCAATGAGGCGGGAAAGGCGGAGCGGGACGAGTTGCTCCTCCTGTCCGTTCGGGCTTTTATTCAGGAACATTTTTTCCTGGAAGGCTGCACGATTCGTGTGATTTTGTACAACGATTCGGTGGCATTGCTGGCTCGTTTAACCGGCCCAGAGCAGATTTATCCGTTGCTTGAGGACCTGGAACGCCTGTGTGCACTGTCCCACAGTTATTTGGGGATGTCCCTTACGGTTGGGATCGGTCTGCCTTGCCGTGGGCCGGGGGAATTCCATACCTCGGTGGAGGGGGCTCATTCCGCGCTGGATTACCGGGTGCTGATTGGCGGAGATCAGGTCATCTACATCGGCGACCTGGAGCCAATCTGCTCTGCACGCCTGTCCTTTGAGGAAGAAGATCAGCGCGCACTGGCGGCGGCAGTCAAGCTGGGCAGCGAGGAGCAGGTGGTGGAAGTCATCCGGGGTCTGATTGACCGGGTGCGGGAGACCAAGCTGTCTCTGCCCCAATGCCATCTGTTTTTCCTGGAGATTGTCACCAGTCTCATCAAACTGGCCCGGTCCGGCGGGGCGGAGGTTGAGGAAGTGTTTGGTCCCGGCTTCACTGGAGTGGTATCTATCACAGACTTTCGATCTTTGGAGGAATTGGGCCGCTGGCTGGGCAGCCGGTGCCTGAAGCTGCGGGAGGCACTGGGCCGTCAGCGTACCGATTCGGCCTGGAAAACGGTGGAGAGAGCCAAGAATTTTATTGCAAACCATTATGCCAACAGCGAGCGGAGTGTAGAGACAATTTGCTCCCATCTCCACCTGTCGCCCACTTACTTTTCTACCCTGTTTAAGCGGGAGACGGGGATGGGCTTTACCGCCTATGTGACGGACGTGCGGATGGAACGGGCGGCCCGCCTGCTGCAGGATACCGACGAGAAGACCTATCTCATTGCCGAACAAACTGGATATCCCGATCCCAACTATTTCAGCTATGTGTTCAAACGCCACTTTGGGGTTACACCCTCCAAATTCCGGGCGGGCCAGGGAACCTGATGGAAGAAAAACCGGACGGAAAAGCCGGCTGCGGCTGGGTTCTGGCCTTTTTAGAGACCATTTTGTCCGCGACGGAGGTGAAGCATGTGAGCGCCTTTTTCAAGCGCTTTCTCAGCAAAATGGCGACCCGTTACCGGAAAATGAGCATTCAGATGGTGATCTCCCTGTCCTTCACCGCCGTGGCGGTGGTGGGAATGGTGTTTATGGGGCTGAGTCTCTATCTGCGGTTTTCCACCACCGCGGAGATGCTGGTGGAAGACAGCAGCCAGCGTGTGCTGGCCCAGGTGAACATAAACCTGGACAGTTATCTGCGCCGGATGATGCGGATTTCAGATACCATGTATTACCGGGTGATTAAAAATACCGACCTGGCCGATGGATCGCTGATTGCCGGGATGAATCTGCTTTATGAGGAAAACCGGGATGCTCTGGTGTCCGTTGCGGTGTTTGGGGGACAGGGGGAGCTGGTGTCCGCGGTTCCGCTGTCTTCGCTGAAGGAGTCTGCCCTTCCGGCGGAGAGCAGCTGGTTTCAGGCGGCGATGAGCCGGATGGAGAACCTTCACTTTTCCACCCCCCATGTCCAGCGTCTCTTTGACGATCCGGACTATCGATACCGCTGGGTGGTTTCGCTCAGCCGTCATGTTCAGCTGACGCGGAGCGGCGCCACCGAAAGCGGTGTGTTGCTGGTGGATATGAGCTTTGCCGGCATCGAGCAGGTCTGCCGGGATGCGGAGCTGTCTAACGGGGGCTATCTTTACCTGATTGACGGCAGCGGCGAGCTGATTTATCACCCGCGCCAGCAGCTGATTTATGCCGGACTGCTGGAGGAGAATAACCAGACCGCCGCCGACTATCGGGACGGCACCCACCGAGAAGAATTTCAGGGGCAGCCGCGTCAGGTCACGGTGAAGACCGTTGGCTATACCGGTTGGAAGTTGGTCGGCGTGGTGCCCGGGGAAAGCCTGGCCGCCGATTCCCAGCAGATGTTCCTGTTTGGACTGTCCCTGCTGCTGTTTTCCGTGTTCCTCATGGCGTTTTTGAATTTCCGTATCTCCGCCCACATCTCCGACCCCATCCGCCGTTTGGAGCACTCGATCAAGGAGCTGGAGGCGGGCAAGGAGAACGTGGAGATTGAGGAGGGGGGCTGCTATGAAGTGCAGCGGCTGAGCCACTCCATTCGGTCAATGGTGTCTACCATGCGCCATCTGATGGACGACATCATCGAACAGGAGGGGCAGAAGCGCCGCAGCGAGCTGGAGGTACTTCAGTCCCAGATCAACCCCCATTTTCTGTATAATACCCTGGACTCTGTGATTTGGATGACCGAGGCGGGACGGTATGAGGAGGCAATCCAGATGGTAACCTCGCTGGCCCGGCTGTTTCGTATTTCTCTTAGCCGCGGGAAAAGCGTGATTCCACTTGCGGACGAGCTGGAACACGCCCGCCACTACATGACCATCCAGGAGATTCGCTATAAGAACAAGTTTACCACCCGGATTTCTGTTCAGCCATCTGCCCAGAACCTGTATACTCTGAAGCTGATTGTTCAGCCCATTCTGGAAAACGCCATTTATCACGGAATGGCTTCCGCCGAGGACGACGGGCTGATCACCGTCACGGCCCGGCGGGAGGGGGAGGATCTGGTGATTGACGTGGCAGACAACGGTATTGGAATGCGGCCTGAGGTGGCCGCCTCCCTCCTGGATGAGGACCGACCCGACGTGCGGACGACCGGTTCGGGCATTGGGGTGCGCAATGTCCACCGCCGGATCCGCCTGACCTTTGGCCCGAGGTATGGCCTGACGATTGATAGCGAGCCCGACGAGGGGACCACCGTCCGGATCCGGCTGCCTGCCTTGGATGAGACCGGGGCGGCCCCCTACCAGAGGGAGGATACGCCGTGAAAAAGAGAAGAAACGCGTTGATCCAGCTGACAATTTTAGTCACGCTTGGGCTGGCCGTGATTTTGACCATGGTGCTTCCGCAGATGTCGGATGGACGAAAGACGGCTCCGCCGTCGGAGAGGTCGGTTGTGATTCGGGAATCGGACAGCACCTGGTGGTCCAACACCAGATTAGGCATGGAGCAGGCGGCGGGAGAACTGGGCGCGGAACTACGCTTTTTAACTCTGACCACCACCAATGATGCCGAGGAGCAGGAGGAGCTGCTCGGCCGCGAAGTCGAGGGCGGCGCGGATGCGCTGGTCGTCGTCTCCGCCGATCCGGAGCGCCTGTCGGGCAGACTGAAGGAACTGGTGGGGCAGCATCCCGTGGTGGCAATGGAGTCCCCACTGGAGGGAGCGGCACTGACGGTGATTCCGGACAATGAGGCTTTGGGCCGGAAACTTGCCCAGGCCGTTCTGGAGGACTGGACGGGTGGCGCGGTTTTGCTGCTGGACACCGGCGGGAAGAGCACAGGGGTGTCCGCGCGTATGGAGGCGGCCCAACAGGTTCTAACGGCGGCCGGGGTGCCGGTTCAGCGCCGGATTTCAAAGGCCGCAGCCCTGGGCGGTGTTTTGGCCGGACTGACGGCGGAGGCAGAGGCGGTACAGGTGATGACGTTTGAACCAGCGGCCACCGAGCAGGCAGCCGCAGCAAAGGAAAGCGGCGGGCTGACCCAGCCGCTGTACGGCGTTGGAATGACAGCGAACATTGCTGCCGGACTGGAGCGGGGCACCGTGTCCGCCGTTGTGACCTGGAGTGACTATGCCGCCGGCTATCTGGCGGTGGAAGAGGCCATTCGGGCAGCACGGGGGGAGTCCTATAAGACGGAAGCACTTCCATTCTTTCTGGTGCGAGGAGAGGATATGTATGATCCGGACAATCAAAAACTGCTTTTCCCGGTTACATCCTGACCGGCTGATTTCCCTGGTCCTGACGGCTGCACTTCTGCTGCCCCTGCTGACGGGCTGCCGCTCCGGGGCAGAGACGGAGGGAAAGACGATGCGAATGGGGGTTGCGCTGTACGCGCAGGATGACACCTTTATTTCCACCGTGGTCCAGGATCTGGAGCGGATGGCCCAGGAGGAGGAGGAAAAGGAAAATTTGAAAATCAACCTGTCCACTGCCGATGGCCGCAGCAACCAGACCACCCAAATGGGTCAGGTGGATCGTTTTCTTACCCGGGACTGCGACGTTTTATGCGTCAACATTGTGGACCGGACGGCGGCAGCAGTGATCATTGACAAGGCTGAGGAGGCTGGAGTGCCCCTGATCTTCTTTAACCGACAGCCGGTGGCGGAGGATATTCAGCGCTGGAATCGGATTTATTATGTCGGCGCTCGGGCGGAAGAGGGAGGAACCCTTCAGGGACAGCTTGTTCTGGACGCCTGGCGGGACAGACAGGATGAGCTGGATCGCAACGGGGACGGGGTGCTTCAGTACGTGATGTTGGAGGGAGAACCAGGCCATCAGGATGCTCTGCTCCGTACCGAGTATTCCATTAAGGCGCTCACCGATGCTGGGGTTGAGGTGGAGAAGCTGGTCAGCGACACCGCCAACTGGAATCGGGGACAGGCCACGGCCAAGATGAAGCAGTGGCTGGAGGAGTTTGGACCGGAGATTGAAGTGGTATTTGCCAACAACGATGATATGGCTCTGGGGGCCATTGACGCCGTCCATGAAGCGGGGGCGGAACTGCCCCTGGTGGTGGGGGTGGACGCGACCGCTCCGGCTCTGGAGGCGGTAAAGTCAGGGGAATTGTACGGGACAGTGCTCAACGATGCCCAGGGCATCGCGCAGGCTATGCTGGATTTGGCCCTTACGCTGACAAAGGGAGAGGACCCGGCAGACACGATGGAATTGGAGGACGACCACTATATCTGGCTGCCCTACCAGCCGGTGACGCAGGCAAATTTGAGTGAATTTCTGGAAGGGTACAGCTCCTGATCGGGGGCTAGGTGATGCCGGTCGGTGTCGGCCGTTTAAACGTAGAAACAAAAAAAACAGCAGGGGGCCGACCGAGCCAGTCCCCTACTGTTTACTCAGAGACATATTCATTTTGATTGGACACCTGATGCTGCATAAAGTCAATGAGCTTGTGCTGGACGGGGTTGGACAGCTTTTTTCGGTAGGACAAGTAGATGCTGCGCGTGGCCAGCGGGTCGTCCAGCGTATAAAACACCACCGAGTCGGTGGGGGCCACATACTTTGGAATGGTTGAGCGCAGAAACGCCACGCCGCGCCCCTCGCACACCAGATAGTAGGCTGTCATCATCTGGGTCAGGTACAAGGAGATGTTGGGAGAGAATCCTGCGTTTTTACACAGTGCAAGGCTACGGTCATAGCTATCGTTGTTCCGGCTGAGCATCATAAAGGGAGCCTTCCGAAAAACAGCCAGCGGGACGGATGGCTTGCGCAGACCAGGCTGGTTTCGCTTTAAAAATTCTTCAAAGGTGTAGGAATACCGGCTCATTTCCCGATTGACCGGGTATTCGGTTGGCACTGCCAGAGCAAGCTCCTCGGTGGCCCACACCATAGAGTCAAGAACCTTGCTGTCCGGGGCTTCCGCCTCCAGTAGAAAGTCCAGCTTGCCTGCGGCAACCTGCTCGGCCAGCGTGTTGGAGGAGCCTTCGGAAAAGGTAAGGGTGATCTGGGGGTACTGAGTCCGAAATTCACTCAGCAGGCTGGGCAGTACGTAGGTGCAAAAGAACATGGAACTGCCGATGTGGAGAGAGGTCCCCACGGCGGCGTTCATGTCGGCAAACGTCCGGCGCATCTCCTCTTCAATGGCCATGATCCGTTCCACCTGCTGGATGTAGTACCGGCCTGCCTCAGTCAGAGAAATCGGGGTGGTGCTCCGGTCAAACAGAGGCAGTTTCAGTTCCTGCTCCACCTTTTTTACTGTGGCGCTGAGCCAGGGCTGGGAGACATAGAGCTTTTTGGCGGCTTTGGAAAAGCTGCGCTCCTGATAGATGGCATGAATGTATTCCTTATAGTCCAGCACGGCGCTGCCCTCCTGTTTCACTCTTTATATACGCAATTTCTTATACCAGGTTATCCAACCGCGTATTTTACTTTTTGAAAATTCCTGATAAAATAATAATCAATTCTAGAAAAGGTGTCAAGGGAAGCGGCAAAAGGAACGCTTGCTTGGCACATCATTCAAACATAAGGAGGAGCAAAGATGGCGATCAAAACTGCGGCCAGAATGGATCAGCTGGCCCCTTCCGGCATTCGGAAAGTGAATGAGAAAGCTCTGGCAATGGAACGGGCAGGGGAAAAGGTCATCCATTTTGAGATCGGCCGCCCTGACTTTGATACCCCGGAATACATTAAAAAAGCCGCTGAAGACAGCATCAACCGGGGAGAGGTATTCTATACGTCCAACTTCGGCACCATGGAGTTGCGGCAGCAGATTGCCAATAAGCTCCGCAGCCAGAACCATGTGGATTACAAGGCAACCGAGGTGCTGGTCACGGTGGGCCTGTCCGAAGCGGTGTTCGACGTGCTGTGCTCCATCCTGGACGAAGGGGACGAGATTCTGGTCCCGGACCCGGCCTGGCTGAACTACCACAATGTGCCACGGCTGCTGGGCGCCGTTCCGGTTACCTATGAGCTCAGCGAGGCCAACGGCTATCAGATGAATCTGGACGAGGTGCGTTCCAAGGTGACGGACAAGACCCGGGCCGTGGTGATTATCACGCCAAACAACCCAACGGGCGGCGTGCTGTCCCAAGAGACACTTCGGGGACTGGCCGAGCTGGCGGTGGAGAAGGACCTGCTGGTGATTTCCGACGAGGTGTATGAGCGCCTGATCTACGACGGCGCGCAGCACGTCAGCATCGCTTCGTTCCCCGGAATGAAGGAGCGCACCTTTACCATGAACGGGCTG
>JAYFPV010000287.1:0-2443 GCA_034927465.1 Lawsonibacter sp. | reverse complement strand
GTAAGGCGCGGGGCTTTTTGCAGAAAAGGAATTAGGAAAAGAAAGGAATCAAAAGTTAGACCTCGAACATCAGGTCGCCATAAGTGGGAACCGGCCAAATGTCCTTATCCACCAACAACTCCAGTTCGTCCACTGGCTTGCGAAGGGCAGCCATAGCGGGAACGATCTTGTCGTGGTAGGTCATTGCCATCTCCACTACGTCGTTCATGGCGTCTACCTCAGGCAGAAGCGCTTTCAAAGCTTCCAATGCCTTAGCGGCGTCAGACAGCAGAGCGCTGCACTTGACCAACAGCGACTTCTGGACGGACAAGTCGGCATCCAGAGAAGCGGCGGAGACGGCGGAGACGGACTGCCCCAAACGGGTTGTGTAGTGGATGGCGGCAGGAATGTAGTGCTTTCCTGCCATGTGAATCATGGTCTGAGTCTCAATCTTCAGCACCTTGGCATAGGTCTCATACATAATCTCGGCGCGGGAATCCAACTCGGACTCAGTATAAATACCGAACTTGGTGAACAGGGCCTCGGCCTTTTCGGTGGTCAAAGCAGAGATGGAATTGACCCTAGAGGGCAGGTTCGGCAGACCGCGGCGAGCGGCCTCCTCGACCCATTCCTGAGAATAGCCGTTGCCATTAAAGACGATGCGCTGATGTTCTGTCATCAGGTCGTGAATGATCTTGGTGCAGGCAACAGTGAAGTTGTCAGACTGTTCCAGCATATCGGCAGCTTCACAGAATGCCTCAGCCACAATGGCGTTCAGCGTGGTGTTTGCATCGGCAATGGAGTCGGAAGAACCTACCATGCGGAATTCGAACTTGTTGCCGGTGAAGGCGAAGGGAGAAGTGCGGTTCCGGTCGGTGGAGTCCTTCTTCAAAACGGGAACGGTGGACACGCCGGAGTCCAAATTGCCGGAAGCAAGCAAGCTGACAAATTCTGCATTGGCGACGATCTGGTTGACCACGTCATCCAGCTGGTCGCCCAGGAAAATGGAAATAATGGCGGGAGGAGCCTCCTGCGCACCCAGACGATGCTCATTTCCGGGGTTGGAAGCGGAGCAGCGCAGCAGGTCGGCATGCTTGTCAACGGCCTTCATGATGCAGGCCAACACCAGCAGGAACTGGAGATTCTCATTGGGCGTATCGCCTGGATCCAGCAAATTTTCTCCAGTGTCAGTGCCGATGGACCAGTTGTTGTGCTTGCCGGAGCCGTTGACACCTGCAAAGGGTTTCTCATGGAGCAGGCAGACCAGCCCGTGGCGGGTGGCCACCCGCTTCATGGTTTCCATGGCCAGCTGGTTTTGATCCACGGCCAGGTTGCACATGGTATAGACGGGGGCCATCTCATGCTGAGCGGGAGCCACCTCATTGTGCTGTGTGGTGGCGGGGATGGCAAGCTTCCAAAGCTCCTGGTTTAGGTCTGCCATGAAATTGCCCACCCGGTAACGAATCACGCCAAAATACTGATCTTCCAGCTCCTGTCCCTTGGGGGCGGGAGCACCAAACAAGGTGCGGCCGGTGTAAATCAAGTCACGGCGCTTCAGGTACTTCTCGCGGTCAACCAGGAAGTACTCCTGCTCGGGCCCAACAAAGGGAAGGACCTTGGAAGCTTCGGTGTTGCCGAACAGGCGCAGAATCCGGATGGCCTGGGTGCTGATGGCTTCCATGGAGCGCAGCAGGGGGGTTTTCTTGTCCAGCGCCTCGCCGTTATAAGAGACAAAGATGGTGGGGATGCAAAGAATGGTACCACAGGACATTTCCTTTACAAAAGCGGGAGAGGTCATATCCCAGGCCGTGTATCCGCGGGCGTAATGGGTGGAGCGCAGTCCGCCGGAAGGGAAGGAGGAAGCGTCAGGCTCACCCATGATCAGCTGTTTTCCAGTCAGCTGCAGCAGGGTCGTGCTGTCCTTGGGGGCCGTAATAAAAGAATCATGTTTTTCAGCGGTGATACCGGTCAAAGGCTGGAACCAGTGGGTATAGTGGGTGGCACCCTTCTCCACAGCCCAATCCTTCATGGCGTTGGCAACAATATCGGCGGTAGCCATGGAGATGTTGCCACCATGCTCCATCACATATACAACTTCAGCATACACCTTCTTAGGCAGACGCTCCCGCATGACGGACATACTAAATACATTGGAGCCAAAAATTTCAGAAATGTTGATGCTCATACTCTTCAACCCTTTCAACTTGATTGGCGAAGGCGGGTCGCGGAAATAAAAAAGGAGACAACGATGCCTTGTAGACATCATTGTCTCATCGTTCCGCGTTCCACTGCTCTCTGCCTCGTACAGGAGGCAAACGAATCTTCTGGCTTATACAATACCCTATCCGGCCCTTTTTTACAAGCCCCAAATCTCACTAAACTTCATGGCATTTTTTCGGGGGAGATGTGGAGATTCTCACCAATGAAAAGGGGAAAAAGGAGAGATAAGGCCGAAAAAATGCAG
>JAYFPV010000398.1:0-1769 GCA_034927465.1 Lawsonibacter sp. | reverse complement strand
CTTCTGAAAAGAAGATTGTCCTCGAGTATCTCTATCTTGATTTGCATACCTGTAACCGCTGCATCGGAACGGACACTGTGCTTGATGAAGTAATGGAGACGCTTACCCCCGCGCTGCGGCTTGCCGGTTTTGATATCGAGTATAACAAGATCGAGATGAAGACGGCGGAGTTTGCCGAACGGTTTAGGTTTCTTTCCTCTCCGACGATCCGTGTAAACGGTCAGGATATTTGCGGGTTTGTGAAAGAGAACAGTTGCGGATGCTGCAGCGAAATTAGCGGAACTGATGTTGACTGCCGAATATTTGAATACAATGGGGAAAGTTATGAAGTGCCTCCCAAAGAGATACTTGCCGAGGCAATTCTGAAAACTATATTTGGAACAACAGGTGATTGTTCCTGCGGCGACTATAAACTGCCGGACAATCTGAAAACTTTTTATAAGGGGAAAGCCAGTAAATCAGCATGTTCCTGCGGGAGCAATTGCTGCTAACCAGTAACATCAATTGATAAAGGAGCGTAATGAATATGTCACTGTTTGGAAAGAAAAAGGAAGAAACGTCCTCTTGCTGCTGCGGAGGAAACTGCGATGCGGAAAGCATGACAAAGGCTGAAAACGCTAAAACCGAGGGTGCGAGCGTGAAGGTACTTGGAAGCGGATGCGCAAAATGCAACCAGCTTGAAGCGGCTACCAAAGCAGCGCTGGAGCAACTCGGCATGGATACGACGATTGACCATGTGACCGATTTCTCACAGATCGCAGCCTATGGCGTAATGTCAACACCCGCCCTTGTGATAGACGAAAAGGTAGTTTCTTACGGCAAGGTATTAAAGACCGAGGAAGTTGTGAAGATTCTGCAAAAAGTCAGATGAATTTTAGTAGGACGGTTTTAGATGAGTAAATCAAAGGTAGCCTTTATCTGCGTCCATAACTCTTGTCGAAGTCAGATCGCCGAGGCACTGGGAAAGCACCTTGCCGCCGATATCTTTGAAAGCTATTCCGCTGGCACGGAACTTAAAGACCGCATAAACCCCGATGCGGTTCGCCTTATGAAGCAACTCTATGGAATTGATATGGAACAAAATCAGCGTCCGAAGCTGCTTAAGGCACTCCCTCCCGTGGATGTGGTTGTTACAATGGGCTGCAATGTGGAATGTCCGTATCTGCCGTGTAAGCGCCGTGAGGATTGGGGACTGCCCGATCCGACAGGGAAAAGTGATGAAGAATTTCTTTCTGAAATTCAGTCAATTGAAACTAAGATTTTGAAATTAGCCGAATCGTTAGAATAGAGATAGAATTAGAAGGTCGACAGCTTATAAAGAACTGTCGACCTTTTGATTGTGGCTTCAGCGCATAAAACCACCTGCTTTGCTGGTGAAACCAAACGCTTACAGTATTTTCGTTATTTCGTATCGAAACGGAGAAACTGACAATCACATTACTTGCGTAGGAATAGGACTCGCGAAGGTTGCCCGTTAATCGGCTGTAAGACGTGTAATGAGGTTGACAGTCGTTCGACGTCTTGAGACGATGCTAGTACTATGCCTTTTCAGGGCTTGTGCATACCACGCATCATGGTTTTTACTGTTATTCTTTCTACACTTCTCCATGTAAGCGTAATGTGCATTGCATGAATTCTGAATTCTGCCGCCCGCTTCAAAATTTTCGTCCTTATTGTTGACATATGCCCGAAACTGGTTATAATAGTATTTGTAAGCGACATATGTCCGAAACTACAAGGAGGTGAACAAAATGCCAGGAAGAAACGGA
>JAYFPV010000368.1:0-2135 GCA_034927465.1 Lawsonibacter sp. | reverse complement strand
ATAATCATGGCTGAGACCACGTTGCTGCTGAATGGCTTTCTGACCGGAGTGATGTGCCTTCTGGGCATTGGGATTCTCTTGTGTCTGGTTCGGGCCATCCTCGGCCCGCGGTATACCGACCGGGTGGTGGCACTGAATGTGATCTGCACGCTAGTCATTCTGCTGATCTGCGTGTTGTCGTATGTGCTAAAGGCGGCTTATTTGATGGATGTGGCCATCCTGTACGGATTGCTGAACCTGCTGGCCGTTGCGCTGCTCAGCCGAATTACCATTCTTCATCACAGACAGAGGAAGGAAAAACGACCATGACGGGTAGAATTGGGATCGCCATCGTGCTGATTACACTTGGGATGGCGGTGATTGGAATTTCCATTTTGGGACTGTTTCGCCTGGGGAATGCGCTGGAACGGATTCATGCAGGTGCTGTGACCGACACGCTTGGCCTGCTGCTGGTGTTATCTGGGCTCGGTGTGCTGTGCGGTTTCACGGCTCACACCGCCAAACTGGTTTTGCTGGTGGTGATTTTATGGGCCACCAATCCGGTTTCAACCCATCTGATTGCCCGTATGGAGCTGATTACTGGACACAGTCTGGAGCCCGATTACCTGACCGGAGAGGGGGAGCTGGAGCTATGATGACGCTGGAACTTCTGCTTCTGCTTTTTTTGGTATTTTGTGCCCTTTCGGCGGTGTTGACGAAGCATTTGGTGGCGTCGGTCATTATTTTCATGTCCTACTCCTCCGTGATGGCCATTTTGTGGCTACTGCTGGAATCTCCCGACCTGGCCATTACAGAGGCCGCGGTAGGCGCCGGAGTTACCAGTCTGCTGTTTTTTTTGGTGCTGCGGAGGATTCGCGCGCTGAAAGGGGTGGATGAGGATGAAACCTGACCGTCCCAACGAGAGCAGATTTGAACGGTTTATGCGCTGGGCAGAGGGAACCGCTGCTTCTCCGGAGCGCGAGGTGGCGGAAGACCCAGAGCGGGCGGAGTTCATGGAGTATCTAGAATATCTGGACGCACACGAACACATGGACTTTGGCGCTTACCGCCTGATGCGGTACCGGGAACGGGAAGCAAAGGGAATGCAGCCCCAAATGACCCATAGCCATGACGTACCAACGGTTCCGAGCACCCGGGAAAAGAGCCTTCTGTTCCAGCGGCACCGGCCCGGACGTCTGCGCCGCGCAGTCAGGCTCTACAGGGTGTTGTCTGTGGCGGTGGGCTGTGTGCTGATGGCCGCCCTGATTTCCGTGGCCATGGATCTGCCGGAATTCGGGGATCCCGGCGCGCCGGCGGTCAACCAGGTCTCACAGCGGTATTTGGAGCAGGGCGTGGAGGAAACCGGCGCGGTAAATGCTGTGGCAGGCATGATTTTGGACTATCGTGCCTTTGATACCTTTGGGGAATCCACGGTGCTGTTTGCGGCGGCAATCAGTGTGATCCTGCTCCTTCGCCATCCAGACCGAACGAAGGAAAAAGAAGAGCCCCGCAACGTCATTTTGAACCAGATGGGACGGATCTTTTTGCCCGCCGTGATGATGTTTGGCATTTACATCATGGTGAACGGACATCTCAGTCCAGGCGGCGGCTTTTCCGGCGGAACGGTGCTTGGCTGTGGGCTAATTTTAGGCGCGCTGGTATTGGGAGAACACGAGATGGAACGGCTGCTGCCACCAAACCGGGTAACTAAGCTGACTGTAGGCTGTCTGTTGGCTTACGGAGTGATGAAGGGTTATTCCTTCCTCACCGGAGCCAACCACATCGGCTGGGATATTCCTAAGGGGACGCCGGGTTTGATCTTCAGCGCCGGATTCATCCTTCCGCTAAACCTCTGCGTGGGGGTCATTGTGGCCTGCACTATCTACACATTTTACACGTTGTTTGCAGAAAAGGAGGCGTAGGAAATGCTGGACCTGATTCTCCGGCAGCGGTTTTACATCGGAGCTATCCTTCTATTTTCCATCGGCCTTGTTACGCTGTTTCTTCACCCAAATCTGATTAAAAAAATTATTGGTCTGAATCTGATGGATACCTCGGTCTTTTTGTTCCTGGCCGCCATGGGCTATGTGGATGGGGGAAGGCCCCCCATTCTTGACCAGAGCACGGAGGGGGCCATCTATATCAATCCAGTTCCT